>JBEGLE010000001.1:0-7035 GCA_041183725.1 Pseudomonadota bacterium
CCACGTTCGTCAATCGGTTCGCCGACGACGTTGAGAATGCGACCCAGGGTACGCGGGCCGACCGGTACCGAGATCTGTGCGCCGGTGTCGCTTACGGGCTGGCCACGGGTCAGGCCTTCAGTGGCATCCATGGCGATCGTGCGGACGGTGTTTTCACCAAGGTGCTGGGCAACTTCAAGAACCAGACGGCTGCCGTTGTTGTCTGTTTCCAGCGCCGAAAGGATCGCGGGCAGTTCGCCCTCGAAGGTGACGTCAACGACAGCGCCGATGACCTGGCTGATCTTGCCACCAGCGGTGGCTTTGCTCGTGCTCTTTTTCTTGGCTGCGGTGGCCATGTTCGTTTCCTTGCCTTGAAAGTCTTACAGCGCTTCTGCGCCGGCGATAATCTCGATGAGTTCGGTGGTGATCGCGGCCTGACGGCTGCGGTTGTACTGGATGGTCAGCTTGTTGATCAGATCGCCCGCGTTGCGCGTGGCATTATCCATCGCGGTCATCGACGCCCCCTGTTCGCTGGCCGCATTTTCGAGCAGCGCACCAAACAGCTTGGTCTTCAGATAGCGGGGGAGCAGCGCCGCGAGGAGTTCTTCTTCCTCAGGCTCATATTCCACGGCGGCATCTGATGCGGCTGCGCCCGTTGCCTTGGGGGCTGGGACCGGAATAATCTGCTGTTCGGTCGGTTCTTGAAGCAGCGCGCTGCGAAACTTCGAGTAGAACAGATGCGCCACATCAAACTTGCCGTCTTCATACAGCGCGACAAGTTCAGCAACGATCTTTTCTGCCTCAGCATAGCCGGGATCGCGCACGTCTGACGTATCATACATGGCGAGGATCGACTTGGGATATTCGCGGCGGATCACCGCGCGTCCCTTGCGGCCGATGAGGAAGAATAGAACGGTCTTGCCTTCGGCGATCAGGCTTTGCGCCTTAACGCGGGCGGCCTTGACGATGTTCGAGTTGAACGCGCCGCACAGGCCCTTGTCCGAATTGGCGACGACCAGCAGGTGAACCTGATCCTTGCCCGTACCAGCCAGCAGCTTGGGTGAGTTTTCGCTCACCGTAATCTTGCTGGCAAGGCTGCCCATCACGTCGGTAAGACGTGCGGCATAGGGGCGCGCGGCCTCGGCATTCGCCTGAGCCTTGCGCAGCTTTGCGGCGGCGACCATCTGCTTGGCCTTGGTGATCTTCTGGGTCGATTTGACCGAGTTGATCCGCCCTTTGAGTTCTTTCAGCGAGGCCATGACGGCTCCCTTATACCGTCATCCCGACCGCAGCCGAGATGACGAAACCCCAAATTACTTACGCGAACTGCTTGGCAAAAGCTTCGAGCGCGGCCTTGAGAGCCGTGGTCGAATCTGCCGACAGATCCTTGCTGTTGCGGATATCCGCCAGCAGAGCGGCGTGCTTTTCGCGCATGAAGCTGAGCATTTCAGCTTCATAGCGGGTCACATCACCGGTCGGGATCGTATCGAGATAGCCGTTGGTGCCAGCGAAGATCGACACAGCCTGTTCTTCGAACGGCAGCGGCGAGAACTGCGCCTGCTTGAGCAGTTCAGTCAGACGCGCACCGCGGTTCAGCAGCTTCTGGGTCGAGGCATCGAGGTCTGAACCGAACTGTGCGAAGGCCGCCATTTCGCGGTACTGCGCCAGTTCCAGCTTGATCGAGCCGGACACCTTCTTCATCGCCTTGGTCTGCGCGGCAGAGCCAACGCGGGACACCGAAAGACCAACGTTAATCGCCGGACGGACGCCCTGATAGAACAGGCCGGTTTCCAAGAAGATCTGGCCGTCGGTGATCGAGATCACGTTGGTTGGGATGTAGGCCGAAACGTCACCAGCTTGGGTTTCGATGATCGGCAGAGCTGTCAGCGAACCGCCGCCCAGCGAATCGTTCATCTTTGCAGCGCGTTCCAGAAGACGGCTGTGCAGATAGAACACGTCACCCGGATAGGCTTCACGGCCCGGCGGACGACGCAGCAGCAGTGACATCTGGCGATAAGCCACAGCCTGCTTGGAAAGATCGTCATAAACGATGACGGCGTGCATTCCGTTGTCGCGGAAGAATTCGCCCATGGTCACGCCGGTGTAGGGCGCGAGGTACTGCAGCGGAGCAGGCTCCGAAGCGGTGGCGGCGACGACGATGGAATATTCCATGGCGCCATTTTCTTCGAGCTGACGCACGATCTGCGCCACAGTTGAGCGCTTCTGGCCAACGGCGACATAGATGCAGTAAAGCTTCTTGCCTTCGTCGGTGCCAGCGTTTGCACCCTTTTGGTTGATGAAGGTGTCGATCGCGACGGCGGTCTTGCCGGTCTGACGGTCACCAATGATCAGTTCGCGCTGGCCGCGGCCAACCGGGACGAGGGCGTCAATAGCCTTGAGGCCGGTCTGAACCGGTTCGGAAACCGACTGGCGTGGGATGATGCCCGGTGCCTTCACTTCAACGCGCATGCGCTTGTCGGCCTTGATCGGACCCTTGCCGTCGATCGGGTTACCCAGACCGTCAACCACGCGGCCGAGCAGGCCCTTGCCAACAGGAACGTCAACGATGGTGCCGGTGCGCTTGACCTGATCGCCTTCCTTGATTTCGGCGTCAGAGCCGAAAATCACGACGCCGACGTTATCGGCTTCAAGGTTAAGGGCCATGCCCTTAATGCCATTGGCGAATTCGACCATTTCGCCGGCCTGGACTTGGTCCAGACCGTGGATGCGGGCAATACCGTCACCCACCGAGAGCACCGAGCCGACTTCCGAAACTTTCGCTTCGGTGCCGAAGTTGGCGATCTGGTCCTTAATGACCTTTGAAATTTCTGCGGCGCGGATTTCCATGTTTCAGCCTTTCCCAACAGCGCTCTGGCGCTGTCAGCCTTTCATTGCATTCGCGAGGGAATTGAGACGGGTACGGATCGAGCTGTCGATCTGGCGAGAGCCAATGCGTACGACAAGACCACCCAAAAGGGCGGGGTCGACGCTGGCCTTAACAATAACTTCCTTGCCCTCACGCGCCTTAAGCTTGGCAGAGAGGTCGGAAATTTGTTTGTCGGTAAGCGGGTGGGCGCTTGTCACTTCGGCTGTCACTTCGCCGCGCTGTGCCGCGGCAATAGCGGCGAAGGCGCGCACGATTTCAGGCAAGGCGCCCAGCCGGCGGTTGCCAGCCAAAACACCGAGGAAATTCTTGGTCAGATCCGAAATGCCTAGCAGCTTGGATACATTATCCATCGCCGTACCTGCTGCTTCGCGGGTGACGCGCGGGTTGCGAATCAGGCCAGCCAGATCGGCAGAGACCGAAACCGCTTGGCCCAGCTTATCAAGATCGCTCTCGACAGCCGCGACTGATCCCTGCTCGGAAGCGAGGGTAAACAAAGCAGAGGCGTAGCGCCCCTGCAGACTGGCCGTAATGCCGCCGGAATTCTCCACGCGATTCGGTTCCTTCATGCCGGGTGGCAGACAGGGTTGAAATGGAACACCCAAAGGGCATACCTCCTGTCGACGGGGGCGCGCATAGCGACGATTGGCATGCGATGCAAGGTGGCTAGGGGGATAGTGCACCGCCCCTGCGGCTAAGTATATCGCCTCTGCCCGACATTATGCGGAAATAGTGGCTTTTCCGATCAGGCCCTAAGGCTGTTTTGTGCAGCGATAGACCAGCCGCTCATTCGGTTGCGGTGGCAGCAAGGCCAGCACGGCGGCCTGTGATTCGCCCAATTTGCGTGCAGCATCTTCTCCGCCACCGCAGAGCGGCGGGCTATAGGCCGTGCGAGAGGCGCGCACGCTGGTCATGGTTGCTTCATCAAGCAAATAGCGATCGGTGCGATAGGTGCGACTGGCGGGATCATAGGTGGCGACCGAAACCGTGTCTTCATTTTGGGGCGCGAGAATGCGGGTCCAGCCGCTGGGAGGCAGGCCATATTGCGTCTTGTTGTTAACACAGCCATCGGCGCGCCAGTTCAGCGGCACATCGGTGGTCTGCGAAACGGTGATGCGGCTGCGGGTGGTATCGATCACACAGATCATCGCCCCTTCTTGCGGGGGCGCGTCATTTGCCGCTTCGGGGCTTTCGCTGGGTTCGCCGCTGGCGACCAACATTTGCGCCCGTGAAACAATGTCTACTATGGAAGGACGGCTAAACCACGCGATCAGCGCGCCGATAAGCAGTGCCACAGAGCCGATCGCCGCCAGCTTGCGCAGGCCGGGGCGTTCCTCTGATTTTAGGAACAGGCCCGCCGAGCCGCTGGCGATGGCCGCAAGCAAGGCTATGCCAGCCAGGGCCAGATGGTTTTCGCGCGCGGTGATAACGTCTTGTTCGGCCTTTCGGGTGGCACTTTGCAGCGCAGCATCGCGGCGCGCTTGCTCGGCGCGGCTATGATCATCCGCCGAAGCCTTTTCCCCGGCTAGCAATTGATCTTGGGCGCTTTGATAGGCGGCCAGACTTTGACACGGTTCACCTGTCAGGGCGGGTTTGACCCCTTTAGTCAGCAGAAACCGCGAAATTTCCCGCATTGATACGGCAAAGTAAAAGGCGCTGTCGGCCCCGCTGGCGCTATCTGTGCCAAAGCTGTTGGCGCCGATCACCCGCCCACAGGCATCAAGCAATGGGCCGCCAGAATTGCCCGCCGCCAATTGCGCCGTGTGAAGTACGCTATCAAAACCATGGCCGTTACGCCCCGCAGAGACAGTACCGTGGGTTTTCACCGGGGCGCTGGGGCTCATGAGGTCGCGTTCGCTATAGCCCTGCGCCGCATCAACATTGCCCGGATAGCCGATCGCCCAGACATCTTCGCCATCGGTCACGGCCCCGGTAAACAGCGTGGCGGGAACCAAGTTGCCCGGTTCGGTTAGTTGCAACAGCGCCAGATCTTGCTTGGGGGCATAGGCGACGAGCTTGGCAAAGTAGCCGCTTTTGCCCTGCGAGGGGACAATGCCCAGCCGCATGGTGCGCCGCCCAGCCATGCTGGCGACAACATGGGCATTGGTAACCACCAGATTGGGCCCGACAGCAAAGCCTGATCCGTGCCCTATCAAGGTATAATTGCCGCCGTCGGTATCAATCAGCACCACCCGCACCACACTGCGCGATGCCGCGGCGATATCGGCTGGATCGGCGGCAAGCGGCGTGGGCGCAAGCGCGATAAGCATGAGGGCGACAGCAGCGATCAAGCGGTTCATAGCTGTGGCTTATGCCATGGCGGGGATGAACCGCAAGCACCACGGTGATGGCTTTTGCCATGGCTATTGTCTGCCAAGTTCCGCAGGCTTAGCATGGGGGCTTAATCATCACGGCAGCAGCAAACAAAAGGCGATTGCATATGGCGGCAAGGGCTTTGGCACAGGATAGCAAAGGCACAGTGATCCGCTGGGCTGTGGTGACCACAACACTAGGGCCAATGCTGGTTGCGGCCAGCCCCAAGGGCCTCTGCCGTCTTGCCTTCAACGAAGGTGAAGCCGATCTGCTGGCGCGGTTCCCGCAGGCTGATCTGGTATCGGGCGGGGCCGATTTTGCCACACTGCTAAGCGACGTGGTGGCGGCTGTTGAGACCGGTGGTGATAGCAGCCATATTCCGCTTGATCTGCACGGCACCCCATTTCAGCAGGCGGTGTGGCGGGCTTTGCGGGCTATTCCGCGCGGAGAAACACGCAGCTATGCCGAAATCGCCGCCGCTGTCGGCAAGCCCGGCGCCGTGCGCGCCTGTGGCTCGGCCAATGGCGCCAATGCCATCGCCGTGCTGGTCCCCTGCCACCGGGTGATCCGCAGCGATGGCGGCTTGGGCGGCTATGCGTGGGGGCTGGAGATCAAGCAGCGCCTTTTGGCCCGCGAAGGGGTGGTGCAAAGCAAGTGACGGGCTTGGCCTTGTCATAAGCCTTGCCCGTTACAGAGAACAGGAATGGGTTATGGGTGAAGCAGTTGGACCTACAAGCGGCAGAGTACTGCGGATAGTGCGCTATCCTTTGGTGCTGGCGGTGATTGAATTCGCGGTGCTGATTGTGGCAGCGAGTTTTTCCAGCATGCTGGGACATCGCTTTATCGCGGTCAAAGATACGCCGCTGGTTACCTTGGGTGGGCTATTTGTTGCTCTGACAACCATCGGCGTCTTTATCCTGTGCCGTCAGGCGATTGAGGGAAAGCGCGGGCCGGGGGATTTTGCCTTGGCTGGGGCAGGCAAAGAACTGGGCGCTGGCTTGGCGCTGGGTTTTGCCCTGTTCAGTGCGGCAACCGGCGTGATCGCCCTGCTGGGCGGCCTGACGGTGATTGGCCCGCAGGGGATGGGGCACTTGTGGTCTATGCTGGCCATGGCTGTGGTGAGCGGGGTGACGGAAGAGGTGTTGTTTCGCGGCGTTCTGTTTCGGCATCTGGAGACAGTGCTGGGATCATGGGGGGCTTTGGCCATCACCGCCGCCCTGTTTGGCGCGGGCCATCTGGCCAATCCCCATGCCAGCGCCTTTGCCGCCTTTGCTATTGCGATAGAGGCGGGGATCATGCTGGGCGCGGCCTATATGTTAACCCGCCGTTTGTGGCTGGCGATTGGCATTCATGCCGCTTGGAACTTTACCCAAGGCTGGATTTTCAGCATCCCAGTATCGGGAACGGCTGCCCCTGTTGGCCTGTTTGCCAGCACCCGTTCAGGGCCAGACTGGCTAACCGGTGGCGCATTTGGGCTGGAAGCCTCGGTCGTGGCGCTGGTGGTCGCGACTGCGGCGGGCTTGGTCTTGTTGTCTATGGCCGTGCGGCGCGGGAAAGTGATGGCGCCAAGCTGGGCCCGCAAGTCCGTCTCGGGCGGTTAAACAAAGCTATAGGGATCAATATCCACGGCCACCCGCACCCCTGTGGGAAAGCGCAGGGGGCTTAGCCATTTGCGGATGATCGCTTGTACCTCGGCAGAGCGGCGGGCGTTGATCAGCAGGCGGTAGCGATAGCGGCCACGCAGCAGCGATAGCGGAGCGGGGGCGGGGCCGAAGATAAAAACATCGGGCACATCTGGCCGGGCATTGCCGATTTTCCGGGCTGCCTCGCGCGCTTCGGCTTCGTCTTCGGACGAAACG
>JBEGLE010000002.1:0-7727 GCA_041183725.1 Pseudomonadota bacterium
GCCCCTATGTTCTCCTTTCGCGGAGCGGCCAAGGCGGATGAGCCGCTGGTCAAAGCACAGCCACCCGCTTTGCCAGCGCCGACAAAAATTCGCGATATTTTGCGCCACCGGCGGCTGCGCGATCAGTTTTTTGATGCCGAACTGTTTACCGATCCGGCCTGGGATATGCTGCTTGATTTGGGCGCCGCACAGGGGGAAAAGCAGCGGGTTTCGGTCACCTCGCTGTGCATCGCTGCCGCGGTTCCACCCACCACGGCGCTGCGCTGGATTGGCCAGATGATCACCGCAGGCCTGTTCCAACGCACCGAAGACACCCATGATCGCCGCCGTGCCTTTATTGAACTGACAACCAAGGCCAGTGACGCCTTGGCATATTATTTCGCGGCTTTGGGAAAGAATGCGGTGATCTGACGATGCTATAGAATCCGCCATCCTCCACCCCACCCAGCCCGGAGGATGGCGTGGGGGGAGGGCGCTCTGAGCTAAGACCCTTGCTCATGAGCCTCTCCCCCAAACTGACCATTGCTTATTTTGCCGCAAGCCTGAGAAAATCATTTTCACGTCGCCAATCGGCCACGCAACGATTGACGCAGGCAATTTTCCCAGCAATAGCGCCGCATCATTCTGCTGCGCCACAGGCCTGCAGAGGGCGGTTAGCTCAGTTGGTAGAGCATCTCGTTTACACCGAGAGGGTCGGGGGTTCGAGCCCCTCACCGCCCACCATTTCCCCGAACCCATTTGTAGATACCCCAATCAGCCATGCTTTCACTGGCTGACAGCGCGGGGTATTAGGCATCTCTCCATTATCATCGGCAACAATTCTTACGGCGCTGCTAGAGCATGCAATATTGGTGTCACCTAATGTTCGCATCTCATTCTTACATCTGGAAGATCAGTGTAACATAACAAGCCTAACAGGCCTCCAGCACTCGATTCGAGTGATGGGGCCTTATGCGCAAACTGATAACCATTTCGATAGGGCTTTCTCTGTGCTTGGCAAGCAGCACGGCGCTTGTTGCCGCTGCGCCGGAAGCACGGTTTTTGCCGATGGCAGAAACGGCAGCAGAAGTGCTGATTCCGACCCCACCTGTACGCCAATCACAGGCAGAGGCGCTGGAATTTGCCCGGCTGCGGGCGCTGATTGCCAACACGTCGGCGGAGAGACTGGCCCAGGCTGATGCCGATGGCGCACACGAAGATCCAACGGTTTTCAATGAAGCTTTGGGCCGTGATCTGACCAAGCTGCCGGCAACGCTTGCCTTGCTTAAGGCTATTCAAGACGAAACCGAACTGGTGGTTGATGCGGCCAAACTGCATTTCAACCGGCCGCGCCCTTATACGATTGATCCGGCTCTGCCTCACTGCGGCAAGGGCGCAGGCAAGTTCAAGGGTTATCCCAGCGGGCATTCTGGTTTCAGCTATTCGGTCGGTTGGGCACTGGCCCGGCTTGATCCCGCCCATGCCCCCGCCGTTTTAGCGCGGGCGCAGGATTATGCCCTGAGCCGCGAAATCTGCGGCGTTCATTTCCACAGCGATACCGAGGCCAGCCACGTGATCGGCACCTTTATCGCTGATCGTATGCTGGCTGATCCGCGTCTGACGACGCAGGTCTCTGCCGCTCGCGCCGAACTGGCTAGCCAATAGGTGGCCGGCGTTTCGTCATAACACAACAAGACCACACCTATTCCAACCATGAGGGACATATGACCAAGACCACATTACGCGCCGCCCTGTCTGCTGCAGGCAGCCTTTTCGCCCTGACCGTACCGCAGATCGCCCAAGCTGCTGCTGTGGCTGCTGAAGCTGCCACGACAGACGCCGCAGAACAGGCAACCAGCGCCAACCAAGCCGGTCAGGCCAACGACAAGAACGCGTTGACCAGCTCTGACATTATCGTCACCGGTTCGCGTATCGCGCAAACTGCGCCGATCACCGCTTCGCTGACCACCACCCAGCCACAGGCTGCGGTTAGCCGCATTTTCATCGACAATGCCAATGCCGCATCAGACTTTAATGGCCTGATCGCGCTGACCCCAGGCGTCTCGGTTACAGGAACGGCAAACGGCGCTGGTTTCAGCGAAACCAAGGCGGTGATCCGCGGTTTTCAGGATGGCGAATACAACGTCACCTATGACTCGATCCCCTTTGCGGACACCAACAACCCCACCCACCACTCGACCTCGTTCTTCCCGTCGAACACCATCGAAACGGTTGTGGTCGATCGCGGTCCGGGCAATGCCAGTCAGCTTGGTCAGGCCACTTATGGCGGCAACATCAACATGTATTCGCGCGCAGCCAGCGATGAACGCGGCGGACAAGCAGAATTCCTGCTCGGCACCCTGAACACCATGATCGGCCGCGTAGAATATCAAAGCGGCAAGATCGCCAGCATGGGCGGTGCGAAATTCGTTGTAACCGGCCAGTTCCTGAAGTCTGACGGCGCGCTGACCAATTCGCCGGTGCAATCCAAGAACCTTTACGCCAAGGGCGTGATCCCGCTGGGTGCCGCAAACACCCTGACGGTGATGACCACCTGGAACCGCAACTACTATTACCAGTCAGACGTCACCAAGGGTGCCACCTGCGGTAGCGCTACGGCAGGCATTACTGGCTTTACGCTGGCGGCGATTGATGCCTCTGGTGCGGCGCTGACCCAGTTGACCGGTCACAATTGCGCACCGACTTCGGATGTTGGTCTTTATGGCATCAATTATGGCATGACCAGCGACCCACGCTTGGCCAGCAACTATGCCTATAACCGCACCGACAAGACCACCGACTTCTCGTACCTGCGCTTGCAAAGCGATCTGGGTGCGGGCTTCTCGATGGACAACCGCGCTTATATGTATGCCTATACCAACAACACGCTGTCGGGTAATGGCAAAGCCACCGCGGCTCTGGCATCAGGCACGACCACGCCGGTCTTTACCCAAAGCCCCGGCACGGTGATCAGCGGCTTCACCGGTGCAGGCACCACGGCTTCTCCCTATGTGGCAGTCAACGCCACCACGGGCGATGTTGCGGGCTACCGCAAGCTGAACAAGTATCGCGTTTTGGGCTATATTGGTCAGCTCAACTATGAATTTGGTATGGGCAAGCTGCACCTGGGTGCGTGGTATGAACACGCTGATACATGGCGCAACACCTACCACTTCGATTGGAGCAACAACCGCGCACCGTCCTATATCGAAAAAGCCAATCTGGGCACGACGGCCACCGCGGCCTATCCTTCGATCAGCCTGGCCAATGCCAAGTATGATCAGCTGTCTGGCTGGAACCAGTATCAGCTGTTTGCCGAATTTGAATTCCGCCCGGTGGACGGCATGGTCATCACTCCGGGTGTGAAATATGTTCACTTCACCCGTTCTACCGATGCCTTGGTTGGCCCCAGCCCGAACCGCGCTCCGATCAACACCAGCGCAACCTGGACCAAAACCTTGCCGTTCCTGACCGCGAACTGGGAAGTGATGAACAATTGGGCGTTTTACGGCCAATATGCCAAGGGCATGTATGTGCCTGATCTGTCGAGCTTCTATTCCGACTCGGCCAATCTTGCGACCTCGCTGGCAGCGCTGGAACCGCAGACCTCAACCAACTATCAGGTTGGTACTGTCTGGCATGGCGATAAGATCTCGCTCGATTTTGATGCCTATATGGTCAATGTCGATAACAAGATCGGTACCTGCACCACCGTGGGCTGCGACACCTCGCTGCTCGTGAATATTGGTTCGGTGCGTTACAAGGGCGTCGAAGGCGAAGCCGCCTATTCGCCGGTCAAGGGCCTGACGGTCTATGCCAATGCGGCTTATAACTATGCCCACTCGGTCACCACCGGTGCGCAGGTTGCCAAGGCCCCGCTTACCACTGCGGGTTTCAGCGTGGTGTATAGCAACAACGGCCTGCGCGCATCGTTCAGCCAGAAGTTCACCGGCGTGTCTTATGCCAACGAATTCAGCGGCAACCCCAACCTGCGCCTCTATCGCATCGCGCCTTACAGCACGGGCGAATTTGCCATCAGCAAGGAATTTGGTGAGCATTTCCGCATCGGGGCCACCGTCTCAAACGTGTTTAACAACCGGGCGATCACATCAATCTCGACCAGCTCGACCGGCGCGCCGACGGTTACCGTAAACGGTGTGAGCTATCAGAATGGCTATGGCCAGCTTGATCAGTTCAACTTCCTGCCGCCGCGCACCGCGATGCTGGATCTGCGTATCAAGTATTAATCCTAATACCTTTCCCCCCAGACTGTGGCGGCCGGAGCAATTCGGCCGCCTTTTTTTAGAAGGAAACCAAGTAAAATAACATATGACGCACGGGTGACATAAAATATCACCCACCCATTCATGAGACTATAATCGTTCTGTAGCATCCCCTGCCTAGGGCCCCTCAGGTCAATTTTGATCAGGGGATCTTATGCGTAAATATGCCATGTTTTTGCTCGCTTCGGTTGCTTTCATTCCGCAGGCCGCCTTTGCTGAAGATGCCGCTGTTGCGGTGTCGAGCGATGAAACCGCCGCTACCGACAACACTGCCATCGTCGTCTATGGCACCGGCCAGACGCATCAGGTTCAGGAACTGAAGACCGCCGATCTTACCATTCTGGCCCCCGGCACCAGCCCCCTGAAGGCGATTGAAAAGCTGCCCAGCGTCAACTTCCAGTCTGCCGATCCTTTTGGTGCCTATGAATGGTCTACCCGCGTGACGATCCGCGGTTTCAACCAGAACCAGCTCGGTTTTACGCTTGATGGCATTCCGCTCGGCGACATGAGTTATGGCAATTACAACGGCCTGCACATCTCACGTGCTGTTTCATCGGACAACATTGGCTCCGTTCGCGTTTCGCAGGGCGCAGGTTCGCTGGGCACGCAGTCGACCAACAATCTGGGCGGAACGCTGGAATTCATCACCATGGACCCGCAAGACGGTTTCCACGTTGATGCCAATGCCACCTATGGATCGTCAAACACCATGCGCAGTTTTGTGCGCCTGAGCGGCGGCCAAGCCGGTGGCGCACGCGGTTTTGTCTCGGTGCATTACCAGAATGCCGATAAGTGGAAGGGCGATGGCAAACAGCGCACCATGATGGTCAATGCCAAGGGTGTTGCCCCCGTTGGTGCGGCAACCGTGGATGCCTATTTCAGCTATTCGGATCGCGCAGAGCAGGATTATCAGGATCTCTCGCTCGAAATGATCAACCGTCTTGGTTATAACTGGGACAACTTTGGCCCATCAAACTATGCGCTGGCCCTTCGCGTTGCCGATATTGGCGCCAACCGCGGTGACACCGGCTCCACGCCGCTGAACGCAGCGGCAGGCACGGTCTATCCCGCGCCAATCACCAGCGTTGATGATGCCTATTACGATGGTTCGGGCCTGCGCCGCGATATGCTGGCGGCTTTGGGTCTGACCGCACCGCTGGGTGATACGGTGACGTTCAAGAGCAAGCTCTATTATCACATGAACGACGGCCAAGGTACTTGGGCAACCCCCTATACCAACAGCCCGACCGGCGTGCCCATGGCCGTGCGGACGACCGAATATAACATCGAACGTCTGGGCTTCTTTGGCAGCCTCAATGCCAAACTGGGTGCCCATGATCTGACGGTGGGTGGCTGGTATGAAAACAATGATTTCGAACAGGCTCGCCGGTTCTATGCCTTCACCAGCCGCACCAACCCTGGTCTCGATCAGCTGAAATTCATGAAGAACCCGTTCTACACGCAATGGGACATCAATTTTAACACCGAAACCACCCAGTATTATGTTGAAGATTCGATCAGCCTCGGCGCTGCGACGGTCAATCTGGGTTGGAAGGGCTTTTCGGTTGATATCAACGCCAAGCCGCTTGTGCAGGGTGGCCGCACCATTGGTCAGGTTAAGACGACCGACTGGTTCCAACCCCATGCCGGTGTAACCTTTAAGCTGAATTCTTCAGTCGAAGCCTTCGCTGGCTTCACCCAGGCAACCCGCGCTTTTGCTGGTGCAACGACAGCCGGCGTGTTCTCTTCCAGCCAGGCTGGTTTTGATGCCATTCGCACCACGCTGAAGCCAGAAGAGTCAGAAACCTATGAAAGCGGTCTGCGCTATCGCAATGGGACCTTCAATGGCGTTGTCGCGGCCTATTATGTCAACTTCAGCAATCGTCTGCTGGCCATTCCGACCTCGGTGGGCATTGTTGGTGCGGTGAACGCCTTGCAGAACGTGGGCAGTGTCCGCGCAATGGGCTTTGAAGCGGCAGGTGATCTAAAGGTGGGTAACGGCTTTTCGCTGTTTGCTTCCTATAGCTACAACGACACCACCTATCGTGACGATGTCGTTGACGCCACAGGCACCCGTGTTGCCACGGCTGGCAAGTCGGTGGTTGATACGCCAAAGCATCTGCTGCGCGGCGAAGTGGCTTACGATAGCGATAAGCTGTTTGGCCGGGTTGGCGTGAACTATATGTCTGAGCGTTTCTTCACCTATACCAACGACAAGTCGGTACCGGGCCGGGCGATTGTTGATGCCACCTTGGGCTATCGTTTGAACCTTGGTAATGATCACAAGGTTGAACTGCAGCTCAATGCCACGAACCTGTTTGGTCTGAACTATGTTTCAACCATCGGTTCGAATGGTTTCGGCAACAGCGGTGATAATCAGACCCTGCTGGCTGGCGCTCCGCGCCAGTTCTTCGTCACTCTTAAGACTGGTCTTTGATTATGAAACCCGCGCTGCTTTTTGCCGCAACCGCTTTGGCCATGGGGTTCGCCCCCTTGGCGCAAGCCGAACCGGTGCTTCTTATCTCGATCGACGGGCTGCGCCCGGCGGACGTGAGTGAGGCGAAGCAGCGCGGGTTGACCTTGCCTAACCTTTCGCGGTTTCTGCGCGATGGCAGCTTTGCCAGCGGGGTTACAGGCGTTTTGCCAACCCTGACCTATCCCAGCCACACCACCTTGCTGACCGGCACGGCTCCGGCGGGGCATGGGGTGGTCAACAACACCACGTTCGATCCATGGCAGATCAACTATGGCGGCTGGTATTGGTATGCCAGCGATATCAAAGTGCCGACCCTGTGGTCAGCCGCCAGCGATGCCGGACTGTCGGTTGCCAATGTCCATTGGCCAGTCAGCGTGGGCGCGGTGGGTGTCCGTTGGAACTTGCCACAATTATGGCGGAGCGGCCATGGCGATGATGCCAAATTGGTAACCGCCCTTGCCACCCCCGGACTGGTGGCTGAACTGGAAGCGCGCACTGGCCAAGTCTATGCCCAAGGCATTGATGAAAGCTTGGCGGGTGATGAAAACCGCGGCACATTTGCCGAGGCGTTGATCGCCGCGCATAAGCCCGATTTTGCCACAGTTTACCTGACGGCGCTTGACCATCAGCAGCATGTTTCCGGCCCTGATACGCCAGAGGCCAAAGAGGTGTTGGAGCGGATTGACGCCATTGTCGGTAAATTGGTGGCCGCCGAGCAAGCCGCCCATCCTGATGCGGTTATCGCAGTGGTTAGCGATCATGGCTTTGAAGCGGTTGATCACGAAACCAATTTCTTTCGCGCTTTTATCGATGCTGGTCTGATGCGGCTTGATGCATCGGGCAAAGTCACAGGATGGGATGCCGTACCATGGCCTTCGGGCGGCTCGGTTGCGGTTGTCTTGGCGCGGCCCAACGATCCGGCCCTGCATGATCGGGTCCGCGCGGTGCTGGGTCAAATGCAAGCCGTGCCTGAAGCGGGGCTGAAAACA
>JBEGLE010000003.1:0-10416 GCA_041183725.1 Pseudomonadota bacterium
AGGAACCGGGCAAGGTGTCCGCCGGCAAGATCGCGCGCAGCAAGCTGACCGAGATTGCCGAACTGAAGTTCAAGGATCTGAACGCCAACGACCTCGACGCGGCGACGAAGATCATCGAAGGTTCCGCCCGCGCGATGGGCCTGACCGTGGTGGAGGGCTGATCCGATGGCAAAGCTGACCAAGAAGCAGAAGTCGCTGGCTGAAAAGCTGGGTGACAATCAGAAGATTTATGGCGTTGATGAAGCGATCCAGCTTCTCAAGGACCTCAAGACCACCAAGTTTGACGAGTCGCTGGAAGTGGCTCTGAACCTGGGCGTTGATCCGCGTCACGCTGACCAGATGGTGCGTGGCATGGTCGTGCTGCCTTCGGGCACCGGCAAGGACATCAAGGTTGCGGTTTTTGCGCGCGGCGACAAGGCCGAAGCTGCTTTGGCTGCTGGCGCTGACCGCGTTGGTGCTGAAGACCTGCTTGACGATATGCAGGCTGGTAACCTTGATTATGGCCGCGTTATCGCAACGCCAGACATGATGGGCATTGTTGGCCGTCTTGGTAAGGTGCTGGGTCCTAAGGGCCTGATGCCAAACCCCAAGCTGGGCACCGTAACCCCGAACGTGGCAGAAGCGGTTAAGGCAGCCAAGGGCGGCCAGATCGAATTCCGCGTTGAAAAGGCTGGTATTATCCATGGCGGCATCGGCAAGATGAGCTTCTCTAACGAAGCGCTGCGCGCCAACTTTGATGCTTTCGTTGATGCCATCGTTAAGGCCAAGCCGGCCGGCGCCAAGGGTAAGTACCTGCGCAAGGTTGGCTTGAGCTCTTCGATGGGCCCGGGTCTGAAGCTTGACGTTTCGCAGGTTCAGGGCGGCTAATCGCCCCAGCCTTGCTGGACATTGAAAAGGCCGGGAGGGGAAACCTTCCCGGCCTTTTTCTATCGCAAATTGGCCGCGGTATAGCATTCCATAACCAAGGCGAGCGGCGTGCCATCGGGCAAGTGAAGCATGGCTTGGTGGGTTGATACGACTTCGGCGGGGCAACCCGAACCCAAGTCATGCGATAGCGAGAGGGGTTTACGGCGGAACTGCAGGCTAGCAGCAACCTTACCAAACGGGGTATCTGTGTTTTCCAGCACGTGGTTCATCGCTGGTGTAAGCCGAGACGGCACATACCAATTGTGGGCCTCGGACAAGATCGTGTCGCCGCAGATCAGGCGCACGTGGCGATAGCCTATGCGCTCAGCGGGTGGAACGCCCAACAGATGGCGCAGCCCTTTGGGCTCTGGCGCATCTTGGCCCACCACCGGCACAGCGCGAATTTCGGCGGGATCAGCAATCTGCCGGGCAGCACACCATTGCTGCAGGGCCAGAGTGGCGCTGTCGTGGGCGGCCAGGTTCGCTTCAAATTCGGCTAGACCCTGTGATCCGCCCTCGGCAGCAAACAGGAGCAGCGAGGCCAGCATGCTAAATCCCACCGGCCACCGCCGGGCGGTTCAGTGCTTCCAGCCCATCAGCCAGTGCTCGCGAACAGGCGGCGAGGTTTTCCGGTTCCACCGAGCGGATCACGAAATTGGCCCCGCTCTTACCGTCGCGCCAAAAGGGGTATGAGCCGATCTGGCAGCCGGGATGGTCCTTTTCGGTGCTGCCAAGCAGGTCAGCCACTTCACTTTCGGCAACCCAGCATCCCAGCGTTTCCGATAGAAGAACAGCCCCACCATCCAGCGTGCCCGATAGCGAATCGAGCATACCCGCCGTGATTTGCGGCACACCCGCCATGATAAAGATGTTGCCGTGGCGAATGCCGGGGGCACCGGTATAGCGGTTGGGGATCAGGCTGGCCCCTTGTGGTACGCGGGCCATGCGCAAACGTGCCTCGTTCAGCCCGCCACGCTCTTCGTAATAATGCGTGAGCAAGGCGCGGGCATCGGGGTGGATGATTACCGGCACACCCAGCGCTTCGGCGATAGCATCAACCGTAATATCATCATGGGTGGGGCCAATGCCGCCGGTGGTGAACAGGTAATCGTTGCGCGCGCGCAGGGTATTCACGGCTTCGACAATTGCGGGCGTGTCATCAGCCACAACCCGCACTTCTTTAAGGCGAATACCATTCACCCCCAGAAAGCTGGCGACCTGGGCGATATTTTTGTCATGCGTGCGGCCAGAGAGAATCTCGTCCCCGATGACAATAAGCGCGGCGGTATAGATGCGAGATTCGGCCATAGCGGCAGCGTTATGCCACTGTGGCGCTGGCGACAAGCATGGCCTGCTTCATCTGCCGGTGGGGTGGCTAAACTGCATCCAGCCATCCGCGATTGGTGCCCTATCCAGTTCGGCCTTATCGGTGCGGTAATCCATATGGATTCGCCACGGCGCCGTGGTGGCATTGCGTGGCATCTGATCCTTGCCGCGTTGGAGATAGCCGGAGGAGAAAATATCGAAGGGCTGGCACTCGGTCAGCCCATGATCATCGGGCAGGGTGGGGGTGCAGACCGCCATCTGCTGGGTGTCCATTTGCTTTAGCAAGCGGCACAGCCAATCGGCCACAATATCAACCCGCAAGGTCCAGCCCGCATTGAGATAGCCAAACATCGCGGCAAAATTGGGCACGTTGGACAACATGCAGTTGCGATACCAAAACTGCTGGGCAACATCGACGCTTTGGCCATCAAGGCTGATCGCGATTTTGCCAATCGTCGCCAGCTTCAGACCTGTCGCGGTCACGATAATATCAGCGTCAATTTTGCGGCCATCAGTCAGTTCAATCCCATCGGCCACGATCTTGCCGATCGCGCCGGTGACGATGCTGGCCTTCCCCTGCTTCATCGCCTTGAACATATCGCCATCGGGGACCAAGCACATGCGCTGTTCCCAAGGGCCATAGGGCGGGGTGAAATCAGCTTCGTTGAAGGCCTCGCCCAGTTCGCTTTTCAGCAAGGCTTTGAGATAGGCCGCAACCCCAGCAGGGTTGGTGTGGGCGCGTTTGAACAAGAAATCTTGCATCCGCACATTGCGGGCACGGACCAAGGCATAGGCCCACTTTTCCGGCAGCCACCTGCGCAAGCGGTTGGCCAAAGTGTCACGCGATGGTCGCACCAAATACCAGGTGGGCGTGCGCTGCAGCATGGTGACGTGCGCGGCCGATTTCGCCAGAGATGGTACCAAGGTTACCGCAGTTGCCCCTGATCCAATAATCACCACGCGCTTGCCGGTATGATCGAGAGCGTCAGGCCAGAACTGGGGATGGATAACCGTGCCCGCGAAATCCGATAGACCGGGCAGTGCCGCATCGTGCGGTGCATCATGATCATAATAGCCGGTGCCCATCATCACGAAGCGTGCCGTGATGGTTTGGGTGGGGCCATTGCCCTGTTGGGTCTGCAACTGCCACAGCCCGGCCTTGCTATCCCAATTGGCACTTGTGACGTGCTGGCCAAAGCGCATGTGTGAGGCTAGGCCATTCTCATCGGTCACGCGCTTGAGATAGGCAAGAATCCGGTCACCCGAGGCGATGGTTTCCTCTTCACGCCACGGGGCAAAGCGATAGCCCAGCGTGTACATATCGCTATCCGAGCGGATACCGGGATAGCGGAACAGGTCCCATGTGCCGCCCAACTGCGCCCGCCGATCGAGAATAACAATACGCTTATCTGGACAAGACTGCACCAAATGCGCGGCCATGCCGATGCCAGAAATGCCGGCCCCGACGATCACCACATCGAAGATTTCGCTATCAGCCATAGCTCCGCTCCCTTGGATGCAGATGGTAGCTATCTTGTTGGGGATTGCCAGCGTTGATGCGGTCTATACCATTGCACCATGTCGATCATTGCCGCGCGCCGCTATACTGCTGGAAAATCCAGCCCACACGCTATCGTCATTGATGGCACGCTGCGCGATGCCTTGCCGCCCCGGCAATTTGATTGGGTAGGGCTGGCAGAACCTTCAGCCGAAGAAATGGCGGCTATCAGCGCGCAGTTCGGCTTGCATCCGCTGGCGGTGGAAGATGCACTGAGCCCGCAGCAGATGCCCAAGGTGGATATCTATGGCCGCCATCTGTTTATTGTCGCGCGCACGGCAGCGATCACCGAAGGTGAAGTGATTGGCTATGGCCAGACGGCGCTGTTTTTGGGGCGTGATTATCTTGTCACGGTGCGGTTCGGGTCTTCCCGCGCCCATGCCAACCTGCGCCAGCGGCTGGAAAGTGATCCTGAAAGGCTATCCGAAGGGGCTGATTTTGTTGCCCATGCCATTCTGGATTTCGTCGTTGATGGCTATCAGCCGATCATCGATTATATCGAAGATACAGTGCAGGCGCTGGAGGAGAAGGCGATTCTTCGCTTCCCCGAATCGTCCACCATCCGCCGTATTTTTCGGCTTCGCCGCCAGATCCGCCGTTTTGAACGAATTGTTGGCCCGATGGAGGAGGTTTGCGAGCGACTGGCGCACACCGAATTGCCGTGCATCGATCATTCGGCGCAGGTCTGGTTCCGCGATGTGCTGGATCATGTCCGGCGCAGCCTTGGCCGTATGCGCGGCTTAACCGAAACCTTGGCGAATATTGTCGAAACCGCCAGCTTGCTTGAACAGCACCGGCAAGGGGAAATGACTCGCAAGTTGGCCGCCTGGGCCGCAATTCTGGCGGTGCCGACTGCGATTGCCGGTATCTATGGCATGAATTTCCGTTTCATGCCGGAATTGGACTGGCGCTATGGCTATTTCGCAGCCTTGGGTGTGATTGCATCGCTATGTGGTGGGCTGTGGTGGCGATTCCGGGCGATTGGCTGGTTGTAATGGCTTTGTCATATTGTCGTGCTCTGAATGCGCGGGCTAGATTATTATTCGGGGAATTGCACTTTCGTGTTGTTGGATGGCGTTGATAAAACTAGCGCTCAATGCGAAGCGAAACCAAAGCGCAAGAGTATAAGGGGCATTTTAATGTTTGCATGGTTCCAGCGCCTCCTGCCGAGGAGCGGTGACTTTTTCGCCATGTTTGAACGCCATGGGGCCAGCACGCTTGCTGCCGCTGAAGCGCTTGACGCTATGGTGCGTGGCAAGCTTGATACGGCCAGTGCCGTTCGCACCATTCATGATCGGGAGCATGATGCCGATGAAGTTGTGCGGGAAACGCTACACACGGTGCGACAGACTTTCCTCGCCCCGTTTGATCGCGGTGCCATCACCTCGTTGATCGGCGCGATGGATGATGTGATTGACGAGATGCAATCAGCCGCCACGGCGGTTGAGATTTACGAGGTTACCACCTTCGACGTGCAGATGCAGGAAATCGGTGCCATTTCGTTGCAAGCCGCACGCCTGATTGCCGAAGCCTTGCCGCTACTGCGCGATATTTCCCGCAATGGACACCGCTTGCACGAACTGACCGGCCAATTGGTCGCGCTCGAAGGCAAGGTGGATACGCTCTATGGCGCAGGCATGAAGGCACACTTTGCCTTAACCCGCGATGGGGCCAAAACGCTCAACTTCTTGGTTGTGCGCGAGATTTACAAGCACCTTGAACGCATCGCCGATGCTTTTGAGGATGTTGCCAACGAAATCGACGCGCTCGTCATCGAGCACGGCTGACCGCTCACATTTAAAGGAACCCGGCAATGCATGAAATTGCCTATCCGCTGCTGGTCGGCTTGGTCGTCTTGGCCTTGCTGTTCGATTTTTTGAACGGCTTGCATGATGCCGCCAATTCGATCGCGACCGTGGTTACCACGCGTTTGCTCTCGCCGATTAACGCGGTGCTGTTTGCCGCACTTGGCAATTTTGCCGCCTATTGGTTCATGGGCCTGAAGGTTGCCGACACAGTTGGCAAGGGGATCATCGATAAGGATATCGTCACCCCTGCGGTGGTGTTCGGTGCGCTGGTCGGGGCCATGGTCTGGAACGTGTTCACCTGGATCAAAGGGATTCCCTCGTCGTCCAGCCACGCCCTGATTGGCGGCTTGCTGGGCGCAGGCATTGCCCATGCCGGCTTTGGCGCGGTGCAGAGCGCTGGGACGTCTAAGGCCTTGATTGCTATTGTCATCTCGCCAATGATTGGCTTTGCCCTGGCTATGCTGATGATGTTGCTAACCTCTTGGCTGTTCCGAGGCTTTCAGCCGCGCCGGGCAGAGGGGTTTTTCAAGACGCTGCATCTTTTCTCTTCTGCAGCCTACTCGATCAGCCACGGCGGCAATGATGCGCAAAAGACCATGGGGGTTATCGCGGTCTTGCTCTATTCAACCGGCTATATGCACGGGACGTTTGAAGTGCCCGAATGGGTGGTGATCGCTTGCTACACTTCGATTGCTTTGGGCACGATGTCGGGTGGTTGGCGGATCATCAAGACCATGGGGACCAAGCTGACCAAGCTGAATCACCACACCGGCTTCTGCGCCTCTTCCGCGGGATCGCTGGTGGTGTTTGGCGCCACGGCGCTGGGCATTCCGGTTTCAACCACGCATGCGATTACGGGCAGCATTCTGGGAACAGGGGCCGCCCGCAAGGCAAGTTCCGTACGCTGGGGTGCGGCAGGGCGGCTGGTTATGGCTTGGTTTATTACCATCCCCGCCAGCGGCTTGGTCGGCGCCGTATTTTACACCATTACCCGCGCGTTTTGATGCCTATAAGGGGGGATGCCTCAGAGCCCGCCCAGCAGCGCAATTTTCCATAAAAAAGGGGCCAGTCTTGCGACTGGCCCTTGGAAAGTTTTGGGAGAGGATGCCTGAAAGGCACGTCTCATATGGGTTGCATTTTGCAATGCTGCAAGTGCGAAAAGGTGTAAAGTAATTGCAAAATTTGCAATGGTGCTAGGCGTCTCGGGCAATCGTGCCGAACAGGTCATGGGCATCGGCGTCTTCAACCGTAACATTGACGATGTCACCTGCCTTTAAACGGGCTGGAACATCTCGCAGGAACACTTGTCCGTCGATTTCCGGGGCATCGGCTTGGCTGCGCCCGGTTGCGCCAATATCGCCGTCTTCGTCAGGTTCACCCACTTCGTCGATGATGACGGGCAGGGTCTTACCGATCTTGGCGGCCAGCTTAGCCGCGCTGATCGCCTCGGTCTTTTCCATGATCCGGGCGTAACGCTCTTCCTTCACCGCTTCAGGCACCTGATCGGGCAGGGCGTTGGCCGCCGCACCTTCAACTGGTTCGAAGCGGAAGGCACCAACCCGATCAAGCTGCGCTTCATCAAGCCAATCAAGCAGATAGCGGAAATCGTCCTCGGTCTCGCCGGGGAAACCAACCACGAAGGATGAACGAATGGCGATATCCGGGCAGATTTCGCGCCAAGATTTCAGCCGCTCCAGCACCTTGGCCTCATTCGCTGGGCGCTTCATCAGACCCAAAACCTTGGGGCTGGCATGCTGGAAAGGGATGTCGAGATAAGGCGTAAGCAGCCCCTCAGCCATCAAGGGGATTACCGATTCGACATGGGGATAGGGGTAGACGTAGTGCAGGCGAACCCAAGGCGTAGCGCCATCGGGGGCACGCAATTGCCCTAGCTCTCTGGCCAGATCGGTCATGTGGGTGCGCACTGGGCGGCCTTGCCAATTGCGTTCCTCATGCCGCACATCCACGCCATAGGCAGAGGTATCTTGGCTGATGACCAATAATTCGCGGGTTCCGGCAGCCAGCAGCTTTTCCGCCTCGCGCAGCACCGCATCAATCCGGCGGCTTGCCAATTTACCGCGCAATTGGGGGATGATGCAAAAGGCGCAGGCATGGTTGCAGCCTTCTGAAATCTTCAGATAGCTATAATGGCGGGGGGTCAGCTTAATGTCCGGCTGGGGCACCAGATCGATGAACGGCCCCTGTGAAGGCGGGGCGGCTTCGTGCACCGCTTCAACCACCGCCTCGTATTGATGGGCGCCGGTAACGGCCAGAACATCGGGAAATTTGGCGCGGATCAGGTCTGCTTCATTGCCCATGCAACCGGTGACGATAACCCGCCCGTTTTCGGCAATCGCCTCACCAATCGCGGCCAAGCTTTCCTCTTTGGCCGAATCGAGAAAGCCGCAGGTGTTAACCAGAACAACATCGGCCCCGGCATAGTCTGGGCTCATGGCATAGCCATCGGCGCGCAGCTTGGTGAGGATGCGTTCTGAATCGACAAGGGCCTTGGGACAGCCGAGGCTGACCATGCCGATTCGCTTTTGGTCGGGAATCTGCTGGGGTGGTGTCTGAAATGCCATGCCGCGCCCTACACCGATGCAAAGAAAATCGCTACTGTAACGGTACAACGCAAATGGAGGCCGCAATGGGTCCGATTAATTGGCTGGCCGTGATCATGTCAGCAGGCCTGGCCACCATCATTGGCCGTCTATGGTATGGCTCTCTGTCTGGCGGTGCCAAACGCGCCCCGCTCAGCCAGACTATAGCCACATTGGCCCTGCAATGTGCACCAGCCCTGATGCTGGGACATATGTATGCCCGGATCGGCCCGGATAAGCTGGCGCTGAAGCCTTGGCTCTATTGGATGCAATCGGGCGGCTTGGTCCTGGCCTTCATAGCGCCGGCCCTGTTTATCAGCTATGCCCGCCACGGCCTTGGCAAGCGACCGGCTCTGATAGATGCCGGTTTCTGGCTGGTCGTTTATTTGGCCACAAGCACGCTTTTTTGGGCGCTGGCCTAGTTTTAGGCGAAGCGCGATCTCAGTTCTGCCAGCGATTCTTCGTGGGTGAGATCCAATTGCAGCGGGGTGACCGAAATATAGCCTGCGTCAATCGCTTCAAGGTCGCTGTCATGGCCGCAGGTATGTTCGATGCCATGCAGGCCAAACCAGAAATAGCGATAGCCGCGCGGGTCTGTTCCTTCGACCACCGAACCGCGGGCATAGTCATGAAAACCCTGACGGGCCACTTTGATGCCCTTTACATCTGCGGCTGCGATAGGTGGAAAGTTGATATTCACCAGTGACCGTGGGGCAAAAGGCGCATCCAGCAGCGGACGGATGACCCGCTCACCCCATTCTTCGGCCGCATCAAACGGCACGGCATCGGCCATACCTTCTTTGGCATAGACTTGGCTAAGCGCGATCGCGCGCACACCCGCCAGTGCGCCTTCGATGGCGGCCGAAACAGTGCCGGAATAGGTCACGTCATCGCCCAAATTGGCCCCGCGATTCACCCCTGACAGGATCAGGTCGGGCGGTGCAGGAAGCAGCTTCTTCAGCGCCATAGTCACGGAATCAGTTGGCGTGCCCGAAACCGAAAAGCGCCGCTCAGCATGTTTGTGTAAGCGCACTGGACGGGTCAGGGTCAGCGAATGACCTGCGCCGGATTGTTCTTCTGATGGCGCGCAAATCCAGATGTCATTAGAAAATTTGCGGGCGATCCGTTCCAGAACATTCAGCCCCGGCGCGTTGATCCCATCATCGTTGGTCAGCAAAATGCGCATCAGGCGGGCACCAGTTGGGTTATGCCCCCCATATAGGGCAGTAGGGCTGCCGGAATGGTCACAGAACCGTCTTCCTGCTGATAGTTTTCCAGAATGGCGACCAGCGTGCGGCCAACCGCAAGGCCGGAGCCATTCAGGGTATGGACAAATTCGGTGCCCTTGCCGCCTTCGGGCCGGAACCGGGTGTTCATCCGCCGGGCCTGAAAATCACCGCAGTTCGAGCAGGATGATATTTCACGATAGGCCCCTTGGCCGGGCAGCCAAACTTCAAGGTCAAAAGTCTTTTGCGCGGTGA
Organism: Pseudomonadota bacterium; assembly: GCA_041183725.1. Classification (GTDB taxonomy): domain Bacteria; phylum Pseudomonadota; class Alphaproteobacteria; order Sphingomonadales; family Sphingomonadaceae; genus Novosphingobium. Next base: position 9,680 of record JBEGLE010000003.1, read on the forward strand.
AGCCCATGTCTCCGGTGCACAGCAAAACCTTACGATAGGGCAATTGCAGCGCCTGCAGGATCGATTCAGCCGCCGCGGTCATGCGTTCGTGCTCTGCGGCTGAATCATCGGGGCGGCAGATCGTCACCAGTTCCACCTTTTCGAACTGGTGCTGACGGATATAGCCGCGGGTGTCTTTGCCCGCCGAACCGGCTTCGGATCGGAAGCACGGGGTAAGGGCGGTCATGCGGATGGGCAGTTGTGCCTCGCTGAGTATCTGGTCGCGCACCGAATTGGTCAGGCTGACTTCGGCTGTGGGTATCAGCCAGCGGCCATCGGTGGTGCGAAACAGGTCTTCGGCAAATTTGGGTAACTGGCCGGTGCCAAACGCGCATTCATCGCGAACCAGCAGCGGGGTTGCACATTCCTGATAGCCATTCGTGCCGGTTTGGTGATCGAGCATGAACTGGCCCAGCGCCCGCTGAAGCCTGGCCATTTGCCCGCGCAGAAAGGTGAATCGTGCACCAGAAAGCAGAGCGCCCGTTTCAAAATCCAAGCCGAGTGATGGCCCAAGATCAGCGTGTTCTTTGGGCGCAAAAGCAAAGCTGCGTGGGGTGCCCCACAGCGCCACTTCAACATTATCATTTTCATCGGCGCCAAGCGGCACTTCGGTGACTGGAATGTTGGGATAGGCGGCCAGCGCCGCCTGCAATTCGGCGGTCAGTTCGCGTTCTTGCTGCTCCAAAGCGGGCAGGGTG
>JBEGLE010000004.1:0-9207 GCA_041183725.1 Pseudomonadota bacterium
GGACAGCAATGATGAGCTGGAGCTTCAGCGTTGCTTGGGTATACCCAGTTTGCGCTGGTCGGGACGCGCACCTTTTGGTGGGGTGGGTTGCACGGCCAGTGTTCAGATCGCTGCATCAGCCATAGCCGCAGGCTATGCCGAGGCCGTCATTGTTTATCGCGCGCTGAATGGCCGTTCGGGCCGCCGCTATGGTACGCCAGAGGCGAGCAAGGCGGTGGGCTCGGGCGGACTGCTTCACTATGCCATGGGTCTGGATACTGGCGCGAAAAGTTATGCGGCGGAACTGCAGGGCTATCTGCGTCGCTATGGCGTCAGCAGCGAAGACTTGGGGCGCTATGTGGTAGCCACGCGCGCCATGGCGGCCCGCAACCCGCGTGCAATCTACTATGATAAGCCTCTGGATTTGTCTGAGCATCAGGCCTCACGTTGGATCGTCGAGCCTTGGCTACGCCGCTTTGATTGCTGCCTGGAAAATGATGGCGGGGCAGCCTTGCTGGTCACCTCGCAGGATCTGGCGCGTAGTCTTGGCAAGCCAGCCATAGCCATTCTGGGGGCAGCACAGGCGCACGGCTGTGGGCGGCGGATTGCCTATGATGTCTATCGCAGCGAAGCCGAAATTGCCGCAGAGAAAGCCGCCTTGGTCGCAGACATAACCCGGCAATCTAACATGCGACCCAACGAGGCTGATGTGGCTTTGCTCTATGATGCTTTTTCCCCATCGGTTTTTACCGCGCTCGAAGATTTTGGCATCTGTGGGGCAGGGGATGCCAAGCATTTTCTCGCGGCGGGTGAGGCGGGCCTTTCGGGGCGCATGCCAGTTAATCCCCATGGCGGTTTGCTTGGTGAAGCCTATATCCACGGGATCAATAATGTGATCGAGGCCGTGCGCCAATTGCGGGGTGAGGCTTCCAATCAAGTCGCCCAAGCCGAGACGGCGCTGGTGACAGGCGGCGGTGCCTTGCTGTTGGGGAAAATATAGCATGGAACAGGTATGACCGGCACAACATCAGCTCCGCTGTTGGTGGATCAGATCCGCCTGCATGCGCAAACGGTACCTGAAAGCCTTGCAGTTCGAGCGCCTGGAGGCGAGCGAACCATGGCAGAACTGGCTCAGCGGGCCGAGGCTATTGCCGCCCGGTTGCGCGAATGTGGCTGTCAGCCGGGTGATAGAGTCGCGGTGATTGGTCACCCTTCGCTGGCCTGGATTGAAGTGATGTTAGGGGCGATGTTTGCCCGCTGCGCATTCGCCCCGCTCTCTACATCGCTGACTGAAACAGAGCGGGCGCTTTTGCTGGCCGATGCCCAGCCGCGTATGATTTTCGCGGATCAAGCCTTTGCCGATCAGGGGCAAACGACATTTAGCCTCGCCGCATTGGATAGCTGGATTGCAGCTGGTACGGGGATTGGGGATCCGGCGCAGCCCGCACCATCAGACTTGTTTTCGATTATCTATAGTTCCGGCACCACTGGTGTCCCCAAAGGTATCGCCCATACTGCGGGTGGGCGGGCGGAATTCATTTTTGCTCGACCGCGCCCGGGTTTTGGCCCGGGGCGTTTGGGCTATGTCTCGACCGCGCTTTGCACCAATTTCAGCTTTCTGGGGATGATTACGCCGCTCTATTTTGGTGCTGGAATTTCGGTGCCGGCACGTTTCAGTGTTGCTGGTTTTCTCAGTGCTTGTCAGGAGGAGCGGATCACCGATGTTTCGTTGGTTCCGGTTCAGGTCAGGCGGATTTTGGAATATCCCGATTTTCAGCCTGAGCAGATTGCCAGCCTATGCTTCACGATGATTTCGGGTTCGCCCATCGATATGGCGGTGAAGCGACGTTTGATTGCCCAATGGCCTGGGCGGATTGTCGATTCCTATGGCACAACAGAAACTGGTGGCATTGCAGTGCTGGATCTGAAGGCGCATCCGGATAAATTGGACACGGTTGGGCGCATAATGGACGGGGTTAAGCCAGCTATTCTTGACGAAGACGGGCACCCTTTGCCGCTTGGTGGGATTGGCGAGATCGCTGCGGTTACACCTAGGCCAATGGAAGGCTATTTCAACCAGCAAGAGCGGACGTCGCAATCAACTTGGCGCGATGCTACTGGGCAGCGCTATTTGCGCACGGGTGATGTTGGTTATCTTGATGAGGACGGCTTTTTGCGGATCACTGGCCGCTCAAAAGATATGATCATCTCTGGTGGGCTGAATATTTATGCCAGTGATATTGAAGATGTGCTGATACAGCATTCGGCTATAGCCGAGGCGGCTGTGATTGCTGTGCCAGATGCGCGCTGGGGAGAAAGCCCCCATGCCATTGCTGTGCTGCGCGACGGGGTTAGTGTCACAGCTGATGAAGTTATGGTTTGGCTTCAGGCACGGCTAGCCCGCACATCTTGGCCGCGCGAAATTAGCTTTATGGTGGCGCTGCCCCGTAACGATATGGGCAAGGTGTTGAAACGGGTATTGCGGGAACCCTTTTGGCAGGGGCGCGAAACACAGGTCGCCTGATCGGCCAGACGCTTGGTTTCTGTCCTCTGGGGGGAGGGCCTATTTTGTGCGCGGCTGCTGGGCTCGCTCAGTGAACTTTGCCCGATCAACCACTATCCTTTCAACCATCCCCTCGGCAACAAGGCCATAGCCATCATTTACTGTGATCCGAAAGGTTAAAACCTTACCTTTCACTTCATAAAGTTCAGCCAAAGCTTTGATTTGGCTGCCTTCTGGGCTGGCTGCAAGATGGCGGATATCCACCCGGGTGCCAACGCTGGTCTGACCTTCGGTCAAGGCGCTGGCAATAGCGCGCAGGGTAGCGGCTTCGGCCAAGGCGATCATACGCGGCGTGCCCAATACGGTCACGTCACCTGATCCCAGGACGCAGGCGAGATCTTGCGCGGTAACGGTTGTGGTAATTTCGCCCGCAAGGCCGGGGATAAGTTCTTGAGTGTCCATGCTGACTTAAGCCTTTTTGCCATCGCCGTAAGAGGCGCTCATCACCCCGGCGAAGCCCAAATGGGTCGCCGATGCGACATAGGGATCAACGATTACGTTAAGGATCGCGGGCAGGCCGGATGCGATCGCCCGCTGCAAGGCCGGGGCGATATCCTCGGCGCGTTCAACCCGCTCACCATAGCCACCAAATGCCGTTGCGACCATTTGATAATCCGGGGTGCCCAAGTCCTGTCCGGGCATTTCTGCAGCCGGATCCTGCGGTTTGGCTGTGATGCCACCATTGTTCACGATGATGCAAATGATCGGCAGTTTGTGGCGACAGGCGGTATCCATTTCCAGCCCGTTCCAGCCAAATGCGCTATCACCTGAAACCACAAAGACTTGCGAATTGGGACGCGCGGCCTTGGCGCCAATACCAAACGGCACACCCAGCCCGACATTGCCCATTGTGCCGGGGTTGATCCGGTGCCCGGGGCGGAATGATTTAAGGGAATGGCGGCAGAAGCCCAAGGTGTCGTGCCCATCTTCGACCAGGATTGAATTTTCGTCGAGCACTTTGTCGATTTCGCACATCAGGCGCAGTGGATGGATCGGCAGGGCAGCATTGTTGGCCATTTCAGCCATGCGGGCGTGTGACGCGGCATCCTTGGCCTTTAGACGGGCGATCCAGGGGGCCAGTTTTTCTGGGTTGCGTGGCCGGTCACGTAGACGGGCCGTGAGGGCTTCTAGGGTAATGCGAACATCGCGTTGGATCGGAAAGGCTGGCGCGGTCTTGGCCAGTTCATCGGCATCCAGGTTGATCATGGCCACGGTGAGCCCTTCGGCCCAGCGCGGCGGCGTGAGGTGGCCGATAATGAAATTTGATCGTGTCCCCAGCGACAGAACAAAGTCTGCTTCGCGAAAAGCCAATGTGCGGGCGCCAAGCAGCGCCATTGCGTGGCCTTCGGACACTACGCCGCGTCCTTGCGGAGTGGTGTAAAACGGAATTCCGGCCAGCGTGACGAATTCTTCCATAGCCGGGCCAGCCCCTGACCAGATCACACCGCTGCCGCTGACAATCACCGGGCGTTCTGCCTGCGCCAAGGCATCAAGTACGGCATCGATTTCCGCCAGACTTGGGGCGCTAAGGTCGCGGGTGGCAAATGGGGATTCGCTTATGGCGATATCCAGGTCACAATCTGCATTCAGCACATCGCCGGGGAGATCATAATAGACTGGTCCCTGCCGTGGCTGAGTGGCGAGACGCAGCGCTTCGTCAAATAGGCGTCCGGCATCTTCGGGTTGGGTGAGTTGCAAGGTTGCCTTCACCGCGGGCGCAAACAGACGAACCTGATCAAGCTCTTGGAACGAGCCGGTGCCGCGGGTGGCAAGCGGGGATGAACCGCCCAGCAGGATGATCGGTGCTTCTTCGGCCACGGCATGGACAGCTGAGGGGATCATATTCACTGCGCCGGGGCCTGCAGGGGCAAGGCACACTGCCGGTCGGCCCGTTACCCGGGCATAGGCAAAGGCCATCCCGGCAGCGGCGATTTCATGGCGCACACCAACCAGTTGGATACCCAGCTTTTCGCATTCCTTAGTCAATTGGATATTCGGCGCACCGGTGATGTGGAAAATGGTCGAAATGCCACGGGCCTTCATGGTGCGGGCAAGCAGTTCGCTGGCAGTTGGCAAGGTCAATCTCCACATACGTTACGTTGATTGTTGTTTTAGCTTAGGCAGTTCGATGGTCACAGGACGCCCTTTTCGCGCAGGGCGCTTATTTCCTCCCAATCAAGGCCATATTCCAGCAAGACCGTTTCGGTATCTTGCCCCAGTTCCGGAGCGCAACTGCGCGGCCGTGCCGGAGTTTTGCTGAAACGGATTGGCATGCCGATTTCGCGGATCGGGCCTAAGTGCGGATGCGCCAGAGATACGATATAATCATTGGCGAGAACTTGTGGGTCGTTGGCAAGATCGGCATAGTTGTTAACAGCCGAGCAGGGGATGCCGGCGGTGGCAAATTGTGCCAACAAGGCATCACGGGTGAATTGGCTGAAAGCCTTGTCTAGCTTAGCAACCAGATGGCGGCTGGCTTCGGTTCGCTGGGCCATAGTGGCATAGCGCGGGTCATTGCCCAGGCTGTTCAGACCCAGAATGGTACAAAAATCTTGCCAATAACGGTCAGCCTGCAGGCCGCCCACCGCGATCCACTGCCCCGCCTGGCATTCATAGAGGTTGAACACCGGATTACGCGGGGCATCGCGCCGCGACATGGCGGGTTCATAGCCGTTGATCAGATTCCGGGTGATGCCCATTTGTTGCAGCGACAGCATCGCCCCCAATTGCGACACTTCGACTTCCTGCCCTTCGCCGCTGCGTTCGCGGGCAAAAAGCGCGGTGGTGATTGCTTGGGCAAGAAGGATGCCGCCGGTTTGATCGGCCAGACCAAAAGCATTGTTGTATTCTACCGGGTTCCCTGGTGTGCGTAGCGCGTGCAGAACGCCAGAGCGGGCTTGTCCGAGAATGTCGAACACCCCCATCGTCGCATCAGGACCTTCGCGGCCAAAGCCAGTAGCGCTGGCGTAAATCAGTTTTGGATTGTGCGCTTGTAAATCGGCGTAAGCGATTTTGAGCTTTTCTGCGACGCCATAACGGAAATTTTGAACGACAACATCGACTTGAGCTGCGAGGCGATAAAACACCGCACGGCCCTCGACTGATTTCAGATCCAGGGTGATTGAACGCTTATTGCGATTCATGGCTTCGAAATAGCCAGACACACCGCTGTCTGAGCCCAAATCCATAAAGCCGCGTCCAGGGTCGCCAGTTGTCCGGTCTTCAACTTTGATGACTTCAGCACCCAGGTCAGATAGCATAACCGTAGCAAACGGACCGTTTTGCCAGATGGTGCAGTCTAATATTGTGATGCCAGCCAAAGGTCCGGCGTTTTCCCCGCGCACGCTCATTCACTCTGTTCTTTCGTTATGGCTATTCACACCAGTTCGTCGCGCATTCTCTGCGCTTAGACAACTGCTGCTGCGAGCCGCGATTTATGCATCAAAGCGCGGCAAGTCCTGATTGCCATCAAGATCGCGGCCCACGGCGTAGTCGCCATGGATGGTTGTGCGCTCCATCAGGCGGGTATCGTCAGGCGCGATGCCAGCGGCGCAGTGAAGCGTCCGCCAGTTGTCCCACAAGACCATGTCATCGGCCAGCCAGCTATGGAAATAGGTTTGGCTGGGATCGATGCAGTAACTAATAACTTCAGACAGCAGGGCATCGCCCGCCGGCCCGCCCATTTCATAAATGCCATCGGCAAAGCCGGGCGAGACATTCAGCACCTTTCGGCCGGTTTCGGTCTGGGTATAGACCATCGGATGGATCACGCGGGGATATTGGTAAATCCGCTCCATGATTCGCGTCCAGCTTTTGGCGCCGCTAACGAATTTGATCTTCATATCGCCAGCGAAGCGAGCGTGAGCATAGTTCAGATCAGGCGTATAGACGACATGCAGGTTTTCAATCCGCTCTTTCAGGGCGCTGGGCAGGCGATCATAAGCAGATATCTGATCCGCATAGCCGGTTTCGCCATGTCCCATCTTCGGCAAAATTTGGGGACGTAAAATACCGCCACGATTAAGCTTTGAAAAATAGACCATGTCAGTATGCCAAGGGATCCACCCTCCGATCACTGTGCCATTGACTTCATAGGCCGTGCCATCATCGGGCGCATACTTGATATTGACCAGTTCAGGCAGATCATCCGAACGCGATTCCTTGAACGGAAAGGCTTCGGGCGTGCCAAATACGTGGCTAAGATCGACTTGCATCTGGCGAGAGGAATCACCGCCACGAAATAGAATGACACCTTTGTCGATCCATAGTGCCGTAAGCGCCTGGCGCACTTCATCGTTGGCAAGATGGTCGTGCTTTAGGCCGATAACCTTGGCACCAAAGGTCAAGCGGGGATCAAGAGGTTCGATGATAAAGGGAAGGGCCATAATTAGTCTCCTCTCCTGGAATGGCTTAGCCGTCAGGCGGCGATTTGGTTGAGAAGCGCCAAGTGCCAGAAGGCTCCAGGAAGGACAAATATCGATTGGATTGTCCCTGACATACCTTTTTGGTATACCTTGACCTGTATGGACTTTCGGCTGCTTCGCTATTTCATCGCAACGGTTGAGGAAGGCTCGCTTCAAGGTGCCTCTCGGCGGATGAATATTGCTCAGCCAGCTCTTTCACGGCGCATTCGCGATTTGGAATTGACGCTTGATTGTGCCTTGTTGATGCGCGGCCCCCGCGGGGTTAACGTCACTGCAGCCGGCAAGGCCTTTTACGAAGAGGCCGTGTCGCTGGTGAAGGGTCTTGATCTAGCGATTCACAACACCCGGCGGCTTGGGCTTGAACAGGGGCGGCAAGTACGGATTGGCTTGGTGCAAGCAGCCCGTAAATATGCTTTTCTGCAAGAGGCCACTGCTGCTTTTTCCGCCAGCCGCAGTTTGGCAGAGTTGGCTTATCAGCGGGCATCATCATCGGAATTGGTCGAGGCGCTGCGCGAAGATCGGCTGGATATTTCGCTCTTTTATGAACGGCGCATTCGCTCACCCAGGCTAGCTGAGCGGCTGATCCATCACGAGCGATATGTTCTGGCATCCCATCCCGCTCATGCACTTGCCCGCCACGAGCCGATCGCCTTGGCAGAGCTTTCTGGGCAATCGCTGATTTGGTTAGCGCGCCAATCAGAGCAGGGTGAGCAGGATATTCTGATGCAGCAATGCCGTCTGCATGGACTTGATCCGGAGATCGGCCAATTATCCAAAAGCCACGAAGAACAGCTTGATCTGGCCGCAGTGAGCGGTGGAATTTGTCTCACGCCTGCGTCAACCTTGCTGACAGTTCATCCAGGGCAGATGGTATTTCGACCGATCACTGACTTTGCCATGGAACTGGATTTCACCTTGGGGTGGAACCCAGATGCGAACAATCCCGCGGTTGTTGTAATGTTGGACTGCATGCACGCCGCGATTGATAATCACCAATTGGGGATCAGCAATGGCGTTACAGCCTGGAGCCATTTGCTTGGCTATCCCGTAGTGAGACTTGGTAAGGGCGGCACTTAGCCAAGCCCCAAGCAGCGCGCGCCCTTGTCGCCATAGTCCAACGTGCTTCACGCTATGCATATTCGGCATAGCCAGATCAAACCAAACGGCATTTGTCGGGCGTTGTCGCAGCGCGTAAATGCCCTGCAACTGCCTTGAGAGCAGCGTGCAAATTTGCCACGCCAGTCATTATGGCGTGCTGCTGGGAGTGAGATGTATGGCCCTAACAATTGGTCCCCTAAGAGATGATTTGGCATTTGGTGCCAAGGTAACTGGGCTGACAGCGCAAGACTTGCAGGATGACACTATGCGTCAGCACTTGCGTGATCTGTGGACTGATCGTGGGGTTATTTTGTTTCGCGGATCCGATAGCGCGTCCCTTCACCGTGATCTGAGCCAGTGCTTTGGCCCGCTGGAGAATTTTCCTTTCAAGGAATCGACGGTCGATGGCCATCCCGATTTGGTGAAGATTAAATATTATCCCGATAATGGGAGTTGCTATGAAGTGAATGGCGCCATGATCGGGGGATGGATTCCTTGGCATTCCGATCTGATCTATACAGACACGATCAATCGTGGAGGGATTTTGCGGCCCGTGCAATTGCCGAGACGCGGCGGGCAGACAGGTTTTGCCGATCAGATCGCGGCCTATGATCGCCTGCCAGAAGGTCTGAAGCAGGCGATTGATGGACTTCATGTCGTTTATGTCATGGATTTGAATTACGCCAATATGAAGTATGCCCGGCCAAAGCATATCCGCTTTGTGCGCGGGGCGGAATCCTTTATGAAGATCGTCAGACGCGGATACCAGTATCCCCGCGTTATCCATCCCATGGTGTTCACCCAGCCCGAAACCGGCCGCAAGGTCCTGAATGTCTCGCCGGGTTTTGCAGATGGGATTTACGAAATCGGTGGTCCCGAAGGCGATGCCCTGTTGGCAGAAGTCATTGGTTACTCGGTTGATCCGTCACAGACCTATTTTCACGATTGGCGCGCCGATGACATGGTCTTGTGGGACAATTGGCGCACTCTTCACTGCGCCGCCGGGGTTCCAGCGGATGAAACACGGGTGATGCAGCGGACAACCATTTCTGGCGATTATGCCCTTGGTCGGAAGCTGGATGGCCAAGGGCTTGATCTGGTTGCAATTGATGTGTGAATTTAATTCAATAATCTATTTAAAGT
>JBEGLE010000005.1:0-3017 GCA_041183725.1 Pseudomonadota bacterium
CCATGCCAACAAGGGTATCGGTGCGCATCCGCGCCAGACTGCGCCCGGCCTTGCGCGGGAACATACCCAAGGGGTGTGTATGGGTGCGGTGCTGTTCTTCCACTTCTTGCCCCGATTGCCAAAAGAACAGGTATGGGCTGATCGTGGTGCCCAGCGCCGCGACCAAAGCCATGGTTTCCGCTTTTTGAAATTCAAAATGCGGCACCAAAACCCCGCGCGCCACCTCGGCAAAGGGAATATGCGCCACGAATGGCACCAGAACATAGGCCAAGAGCGAAAGCGTGGTCCATTTGAGAATCCGAGCATAGCGATCATAGCTGACAAACACCTCTAGAACGACGCTGATCGCACCAAACATAAAGGTGTACAGCAGCACCGGTCCGGGCAGCAGCAGATTAAGCGCCGCCGCCATCGCGCCCAAGTCTGACCCCAAGTTGATCGTGTTTGCCACCAGCAGCAGCGTGACCGCAAACCATAAGACCTGCCGCGGGAAATGGCGTTTGAGATTGTGCGCGATGCCATGGCCGGTAACACTACCGATCCGCGCACAAATCAACTGGATGGAAACCAGCAGCGGATAGGAAAAGACCATGGTCCAAGCGAGACTATAGCCAAATTGGGCGCCAACCTGGCTATAGGTGCCGATACCAGAGGGATCATCATCCGCCGCGCCGGTTACCAAACCGGGGCCCAAGACTGCGATCAGCGAGCGCCGCGCATCTGCTTCGGTAATTTCTGGATCAATCTCGTTCATACCGCAGGATCGGTATTGAGCACATTAATCGCAGTATGAACCCGTTCCTCAATCTCGGCGCGCGAAAGGCCGGCAGGAATCGGATCGCCAAAGCGCACTGTGATCGTCCCCGGACGCTTCCACCGCCCGCTAAAGATCGCTCCGCTGTTCACGGCGAAGGGGACAACCGGCAGATCGAGAATCTTATAGAGCCCGGCAAAGCCCGATTGCAGCGGCGGGCGGGTGCCATGCGGTACGCGGGTGCCTTCGGGAAAAATCACCAAGGGCCGGTTTTTTGCGACATAGCCCGCAGCCGTGGCGCGCATCGCGCGCAGAGCCTTGGCCCCTTGGCCGCGCTCAACCGGCACAAGGCCATAGCAACGCCCCACCCGGCCCCACAGTGGCAGACGCAGCAGTTCTGCTTTGGCGAAGGGCACTGGGTTATCCAGCAAGGTAGGCAGATCAATCGCTTCAAACATGGTTTCATGTTTGCCAGCCACCAGCACGGCGCCTTGGGGCAGAGTGCCCTCTACCCTGATATGAATGCCCAGCAGGTAACGCGCCGCGGTGCGCTGCCAGCGTGACCAGACATGCGCCAGAAAGATCGCCCAGCGCGGGCCTAATACCGGCACAAGGCTGGCTGCCAAGGCAAGGCAGAACGATCCACCAAAAAAGGCGGCATAGTACAGCAAGCTGCGGATCACATCAGCGGGACGGGGCTTCATCAGGTGCGGCCCCAATGCGCCAAGCGCGCCAGCAGCTTGTTGTATTCCAAAACCAGAATGGAGAAGCTGGGACGCGTTCGCACGGCATCGCGCATAATGCTTAATCCCGGAGGGGCAACCCGCGCCAATTCCAAAACCGCGCGACGCATATGCCAGTCGCTGGTCACCAGCCGGATCGACTTATAGCCTTTGGCCTTGATCCACCCCGCGGCTTCGCGGGCATTGGTGATGGTATCGGTCGATTTGAAATCCAGCGTGATACAGCAAGCCATCATCGTTTTGCTGACGTGATACTGGGCGGCAAATTCGCGCGGGCGCACTTTAGGATCGACGCCCGCCACAAACAATCGGGGGGCGCGTTTGGCATTCAAACTGTCCAGCGCACGGGTTATCCGCATTTCTCCACCCGTCAGCACGACAATGGCATCGCTTTGCCCATCACCGGCAGGTTGCGGCATGGCAAAGACAAACCACAAAAAGCCAAAGCCATAAGCCAACACCGCCAAGGCCATAAGACGGAACAGGTGCTTCACAGCCGCCCCACCGTATCAACCCAGCCCGCGCTCAGCCGCACTTGCGCCGCCAAGCGGGCCTGTGGCTGATGCGATTGCGGGCAAGAAGGGGCAGTCTTCACAGTGATTCCTTATACCACAGCGCTTGTCGCGGTCTGCAAGGGTTTGTGCAAGGGCTGGTGAGGCTCCTGATGCCCTTCCTCCTAACTGCAATCCCCAGACAAGAGTTCCCCTGTACTGCGCGGCCATGTGGAAAACAGGGGCATATCCGCGCCGCAGGCCTGACAATCAGAGCCTCGCCCCTTGTCTGACAGATACCGCGCGTGCTTTACAGGGACCATGATTATTATGTGCCCGGCCTGCAAGACCCGCTATGCTGTTCCTGACAGCACGATTGGCAATGATGGCCGCACCGTGCGCTGCACCAAGTGCAAGAACGCTTGGTTTCAAACCGGACCGGAACAGGTTGCTATCGCGCCCGATCCGCTGCCCCAGCCTGAATTTACCCAGCCCCAAAGCACCGAACCGCAATTCACGCCGCCGCTCTTTTCGCAATCATCCCCTGTGCCGCCTGAACCTGTGGCCGCGGATGAAGCACCTGCGGTTCCTGCTGCCGCGGCGCGACCGGTTGCAGCCCGCTATGACGATACCGAAACGCCCTTTATCCAAACGCGATCCAGCTTTGCCCATGAACCGCTGTTTCAGCCCCGCCGCAGTCTGATAAAGGTCACCACCTATGCCGCTGTGGTTTTCGCCCTGCTGATCAGCGCGGCCATTGCTGCGGTAACGTGGTATGGCCTACCCGATTGGGTGCCTTTTGCCTCTCAGAACTTCGGCAGAGGCGAAGCCAATCTGCAGTTGGAATTCCCACAGAATCAGGTCAATCGGCATATTATGCCCAATGGGGCTGAATTCATCAGTGTGCGTGGCAAGGTGACCAATATTGGCAAAGAACGTTTGCCCGTTCCGCCGCTGCGCATCGTGCTGCGCGATGGCAACAAGCAAATCGTCTATACCGAAGATCTGGTCGCCCCAAAAAGCCAGCTT
>JBEGLE010000006.1:0-3925 GCA_041183725.1 Pseudomonadota bacterium
AGCCGCAATCCCCACAGCCGATGCCTGGCCTGAAGTGGCAGAGGCTCAGAGCAAAAACGCCGCCGTAGTACGCGAGCGCCGCGCCCCAGATGGCACTTCGGTTTTCACCGCCGCCGCCCCGGTGGGTGAACGCGGCGAGGTGTTGCTAACCACCCGCAACGCCACAGATATTACCAAGAACGTCCGCGATGCGCGGCAAACCCTTGCGATCATCATTGGGATGGCCCTGCTCTTTTCAGTGCTGCTTTCGCTCTTCTTGGCCCGCACCATTGTTCAGCCGCTAAAGGACTTGGTTCGGGCCGCCGTTCGGGTTCGTTTGGGGCGTGAACGAGAAGTGGTGGTTCCGCGCTTGCCTGAGCGCGGGGATGAAATCGGCTTGCTGGCCCGCGCCCTATCCGACATGAGCGCCGCCTTGCGCCAAAAGATTGATGCTGTGGAAAGTTTCGCTGCCGATGTCGCGCATGAAGTTAAGAACCCCCTCGCCAGCCTGCGCAGCGCAATTGACACTTTGGGGCGGGTCGATGATCCCGATCTTCGCCGCCAATTGATCGATATCGCCGCCCATGATGTGCGTCGTATTGATCGGTTGGTTACCGAAATTGCCGATGCCAGCCGCATTGATGCCGAACTTTCACGCACCACTTTTGAACCAGTTGACCTTGCCGCGTTGATTAAAGGTATTGTCAGTGAAAGAGCTGAACGGGGCGCAGACGGCACCTGTCAGCTCATACTATCCACCAGCAAACACCGCTGCATGGTGCGCTGCGATCCCGCGCGCATTGAGCGGGTTATGGCCAACCTTCTGGACAATGCCGTGTCCTTTTCTCCGCCCAAGGGCCGCATCGAAGTTGCCCTGACGCAGCGTGATGGTCGTGTGCAGATTGCTGTTAGCGATGAAGGCCCCGGCATTCCCCATGAAGCACGCGAAAAGGTATTTGTGCGGTTCCACTCGGTACGCCCCGAAGAAGAGGATTTTGGCAGCCACAGCGGCCTAGGCTTAGCCATCGCCCGCACCATTGTTGAGGCGCATGACGGCACACTCAGCGCTCATGATCGTCCCAATGGCAAGCCAGGCGCGTGCTTGATCGTTGATTTACCGGGGGCCTAGCGGTGACAAAACTACATCAGGCTACGGCTGTGGCGATTGGTGGCAGGGCCTTAATCATTGAAGGACCGCCCGGTTCAGGGAAAAGCAGCCTAGCCTTGGCGCTGCTGGATCGCGGCGCAGTCCTGATAGGCGATGATGGCATTGCCCTGAGCCAGAGCGACACTGGCCTGCTGGCCAGCCCAGCACCAGCAACAGCGGGGCTACTTGAGGTGCGCAATGTCGGATTGTTGCCCCTAAAAACCGCTTCTCTGGTGCCAATTGCCCTGATTGTCAGACTGGATCACCACGCGCCGCGCTATGTTGAGGCGGCTGAACAGATTGAGCTGCAAGGCATTGTTCTGCCGCTGATCCGCCTATTCCCTGACAGTCCCGTTCTTGCCCTGCGCGCAGAACTGGCTCTGGCGCACTACGGACTGTCTTGATTACATATGCACAGTGGACATCCCGATGTACCCGGCGCAAACCACGCCGCGATGTCCAGCGATTCTCCTGATTGCCGCCAGCGTGTGCTGCTTGTCACTGGCCTGCTTGGTGCTGGAAAAAGCACCGCACTTAAGGTTTTAGAAGATCTGGGCTGGGAAACCATCGACAATTTTCCCGTTCGCATGCTGGGCCAGTTGATCGGAAAACCCGGAGAAGTAAGCGAAGATACGATAAAGCCACCCTTGGCCATTGGCTTTGATTCGCGCACCCGCGGCTTTGATGCCAACGCGATTATTGAGCGGGTTCGTCGCTTGGCTTCGCGGGATGATCTGTCCGTTACGACGCTCTTCCTTGATTGCTCAGGGCGTGAACTGGAACGGCGCTATAACGAAACGCGGCGGCGGCATCCGCTGGCTGCCGATATGCCGGCCTCATCCGGTATTGCTGCCGAACGTGAACTGCTTGAACCTTTGCGGCGCTGGGCTGACGTGGTGATTACCACTACTGACATGGGACCAAACGAACTACAGCAGATCGTCAGAGAGCGCTTCGCCCCCGTTTCCCAGCAGAAGCTTACGGTTACGATTGCCAGTTTCGGCTTTTCGCGTGGCATGCCGCCGGTGGCCGATCTGGTGTTTGATATGCGCTTTCTCGACAATCCACACTGGGTTGATCACTTGCGCCCCTTAACGGGGAAAGATGCCCCCATCGCCGCGCACATTCGCAAAGATGTGGCCTTTGCCCCGGCATTTTCACAGATCCGCGATCTGCTCCTCACTCTCCTTCCGCGCTATGAAGTGCAGGGTAAGGCTTACGTCAACATCGCCTTTGGCTGCACCGGCGGGCGGCATCGTTCGGTCTTTATGGCCGAAGAAATGGCCGCAGCCTTGCGCGAGGCGGGATTTTCGCCCACATTGTTGCACCGCAACTTGGGATCACGTGCCGCAGACCTGATTGAAGGGGGCAAAGCGTGATTGTAGTTGGTGTGTCAGAGAATCAGATGACGGCAAACCCGCTTAGGCTAAGGTCTGCAATCCGGAGTTCACTTTCCCTATGATCGGTCTGGTTCTGGTAACCCACGGCAATCTTGCTGCGGAATTCGTGAACGCGATGGAACACGTCGTCGGGCGGCAAGAAGCCGTTGCCACGGTATGCATCGCCCCCAATGACGACATGGAACAGCGCCGCAAGGACATTGCCGAAGCAATCCGCTCGGTCGATACCGGGCAGGGCGCTATCGTCCTAACCGATCTGTTTGGCGGCACCCCGTCGAACTTGGCTATTTCGCTGATGAAGGCTGGCAAGATTGAAGTGATCGCCGGCATTAACCTGCCCATGCTGATCCGCTTGGCTGGTGCACGTAAAACAATGGACCTTATCCCTGCCGTGCAAGCTGGCCGCGAAGCTGGCCGCAGCTATATCACCGTCGCATCCGAATTTCTTGGTCAGGAGGCCTAAGGCGCAATGACTGAGCTGAGCGAGCAAGTTGAAATCGTAAACCAGCGTGGACTTCATGCGCGGGCGAGTGCCAAATTTGTCAATTTCGTCGCCAAATTACCCGAAGGCATCACCGTTACCGTGCATAAGGACGGGAATGAGGCCCATGGCGGCTCGATCCTTGGTCTGATGATGCTGGGTGCAGCCAAGGGCGATACCATCGAGATCCGTGCCAGCGGCGAAGGAGCCGATGCGATTATGCCCAAGCTACTCGGCTTGGTCATGGACGGTTTTGGCGAGGATTAACCCTTTGCATCGCCGCCAGATCACCGGATTTTCCAACCCAACCGTCAAATTTCTCCGCTCGTTGCGCGATAAGAAATTTCGCCGGCGGGAAGAGCGCTTCTTGGCCGAAGGTCTGCGCCTGCTGACTGACGCGCGCGAAGCTGGCAAGCTGCCCGAAATGCTGGTTATGGCGCAGGGACGCGATGAACATCCCCTGCTGGCGGCCTTAGAGGCCGATGTTATAGCCGCTGGCGGCGAGGTGATTGAAACCAGCGAAGACATTCTGGCCAAGATCACCGGCAAGGAAAACCCGCAGGCGGTGGCTGGAGTTTTTGCCGAATGGGACACTCGGCTGGAGAGCCTAGACCGCTCTC
Source organism: Pseudomonadota bacterium (assembly GCA_041183725.1). Taxonomy (GTDB): domain Bacteria; phylum Pseudomonadota; class Alphaproteobacteria; order Sphingomonadales; family Sphingomonadaceae; genus Novosphingobium. The sequence goes on from JBEGLE010000006.1 coordinate 3,628, forward strand.
ATAGCAATATCTGGCTGGTGGCGCAGGCTCTGCGTGATCCCGGCAATTTGGGTACCATGCTGCGCACCGGCGATGCCGTGGGCGCTGGCGGGCTTATCCTGATTGATGATTGCGCCGATCCGTTTTCGGTTGAAGCCGTGCGCGCCAGCATGGGCGCGGTGTTCACCCAGTCCATCGCCTTGGCCGCATGGGACGAATTCATCACGTGGCTGCGCGCTGGTGACGGACAATTGGTTGCGGCCTCTTTGCGCGATGCCCAGCCCTATCGCGGCGCCCCCTATCAGGCACCTTGTTTCAT
>JBEGLE010000007.1:0-7351 GCA_041183725.1 Pseudomonadota bacterium
GGCTTCGTGCTTGGCGCAGTGCTTTCTGGGGTTGCCGGTTTCATCGGCATGAACATCTCGGTTCGCGCCAATGTTCGCACCGCTGCTGCGGCACAGACAGGCTTGCAAGCTGGCCTTACGCTTGCGTTCCGCGCTGGCGCCATCACCGGCATGCTGGTTGCGGGCCTCGCACTGCTCGCGATTGCCTGCTTCTTCTGGTACCTGACCCAAGTCGCCGGTTATGAAGCGAATGACCGTATCGTTGTCCAAGGCCTTACAGCTCTGGCCTTTGGTGCTTCGCTCATCTCGATCTTCGCCCGTCTTGGCGGTGGTATTTTCACCAAGGCCGCTGACGTCGGCGCCGATCTGGTTGGCAAAGTCGAAGCCGGGATCCCCGAAGACGATCCACGCAACCCCGCCGTGATCGCCGATAACGTTGGCGACAACGTTGGTGACTGCGCCGGTATGGCTGCCGACTTGTTCGAAACCTATGTCGTCACCGTGGGTGCTACCATGGTGCTCACCGCACTGCTGCTGAAGGGCCTGGGCGATCAGCTGATGGCCATGATGAGCCTGCCGCTGCTGATCGGCGGTGTGTGCATCGTGACATCGATCATCGGCACCTATTTCGTCCGTCTGGGCGGTGGCAAGAATATCATGGGCGCGATGTACAAGGGCTTCCTTGTAACCGCAGTGCTCTCGGTTCCCGCTATCTGGTGGGCCATCAGCTATGCGCTGGGTGGCAATATGGAAGCCGCAATCGGCGACCAAGCCTATTCGGGCCGGGTGCTGTTCTATTGCGCGTTCCTTGGTTTGGTCATCACGGGCCTGATCATCTGGATCACGGAATATTACACCGGCACCAATTATCGCCCGGTTAAGTCGATCGCCAAGGCATCGGTCACCGGTCATGGCACCAATGTGATCCAGGGTCTGGCCATCAGCCTTGAATCAACAGCTCTGCCAACAATCGTCATCTGCGCCGGTATCATCATCGCCTTCAAGCTCGCTGGCCTGATGGGCATTGCCTATGCGGCAACGGCCATGTTGGCGCTGGCTGGCATGGTTGTGGCGCTGGACGCCTATGGCCCGGTTACCGACAATGCCGGTGGCATTGCCGAAATGGCTGGTCTTGACGATTCGGTCCGTGAAAAGACCGATGCGCTTGACGCCGTGGGCAACACCACCAAGGCTGTTACCAAGGGCTACGCAATTGGCTCAGCCGGCCTTGCCGCACTGGTGCTGTTTGCTGCCTATACGACTGACCTTCGGGAATTCTTCCCGAACCTGGATGTCGATTTCAGCCTTGAAAACCCCTATGTTATCGTAGGCCTTCTGCTGGGCGCGTTGCTCCCGAACCTGTTTGGTTCGATGGGCATGACCGCCGTTGGCCGTGCCGCTGGTGACGTTGTGATCGACGTCCGCAACCAGTTCCGCGATAACACCGGCATCATGACCTACAAGACCAAGCCGGACTATGCCCGCACGGTCGATCTAGTGACCAAAGCAGCGATCAAGGAAATGATTATTCCTTCGCTCCTGCCGGTGCTGGCCCCAATCGCGGTCTATTATGTCATCAGCTGGGTGGCTGGCGATCAGGCAGCAGGCTTTGCTGCTCTGGGTGCTTTGCTGCTGGGCGTGATCGTTGGCGGCCTGTTCATCGCCGTTTCGATGACTTCGGGCGGCGGCGCTTGGGACAATGCCAAGAAGTACATCGAAGACGGCCATCACGGCGGCAAGGGCTCTGATGCCCACAAGGCTGCTGTGACGGGCGACACCGTTGGCGATCCTTACAAGGATACCGCGGGCCCGGCCGTTAACCCGATGATCAAGATCACCAACATCGTCGCGCTGCTGTTGCTCGCGGCTTTGGCGTCACACGGCGTGGGCTAAACCCACTTCCGTTTGTCGGACCTTGCAAGACCCCGCTCGGAGCGATCCGGGCGGGGTTTTTGTTTGGTCAAGCGCAGCGCAGAGGCGCTGGCGCCTGATGCGTTGCCAAACCTTCTCATAGCCGATAGCTAGGCAGTATTATGGTAGAAAAGCAGAAGCTCGCACTGATCGTGTCGGATACCGTCCAAGCACAAAATGGCGCTCTGGCTTTCCGCGATTCTCAGGATTGGGTATCCCCCGATCAGGCTGATGCCATCGTCGTTTTGGGCGGTGACGGCTTTCTGCTGCACGCCCTGCACACCATGCTCGATAGCGGCCAAGTCCGTCCAGTCTATGGCTGCAATCTGGGCACTGTTGGCTTTCTGCTGAATAAGAGCAAGGCCAGCCGCCCCATTGGTGAACGGGTGTCCCGCGCCCGCTCGGTTGCGGTTGTTCCGCTCAAGATGACGGCCATCACCCAAGACGGAGAGCAGCATGACTATTTCGCGATCAACGAAGTGTCACTGCTGCGCGAAACCCGCCAAACTGCCAAGCTTGAAGTGAAAGTGAACGGCAAGGTTCGGATGCCTGAACTGGCCGGTGATGGGGTTCTGGTAGCCACCCCGGCGGGATCAACTGCCTATAACCTCTCTGCCAATGGCCCGATTTTGCCGCTGGGATCGGGTATGCTGGCCCTTACCCCAATCAGCCCCTTTCGCCCGCGGCGCTGGAAAGGCGCGATCCTGCCTGATAGCGCTGAAGTGGCCTTCCGGGTGTGGGAACCCGACAAACGCCCGGTTGCGGCTGTGGCTGACCAAAAAGAAGTGCGCAATGTCGCGGAAGTGCGCATCGCTGTGGCGCGCGAACACCAGCTAACCTTGCTGTTCGATCCTGGGAAAAGCTTGGAAGAACGCATTTTTGCCGAGCAATTCCAAGTTTGAGCAAAACAATGCGGCTTGGTTGAAAAATCCATCGCCCCCCGCTTGCCAAACCGTTCAGCGCTGTTATAGGCAGCCCCCTGCCCGGGAGACTGGGCTGCTCCCTGATAGCTCAGCGGTAGAGTAGGTGACTGTTAATCACTTGGTCGTAGGTTCGAATCCTACTCAGGGAGCCACTTTTCCTTTTAAATCAATAGCAAAGCGGCGGCAGCGCGAAGCTGGCGCCGATTTCCCATGCTTGTGGCTGGTCTAGAACAATGCGCCTCACCCGCGGCCCCTCTTTAGAAGAGGCCGCTTTGGGGGCTTACATACATTTAGGACGCTTGGGTTTAACCCAAGGCGCCATGGCAATGTTTATATTTTTGACCAGAGCCGCATGGGCATGGCGCATTGCGCGATAGGCCTTGATCCGCATAGGGATCACCCTGCCCTGCTGCCCCGCTTCCCAATGACGCCAATAAGGCATCACTGCCCACAGAACCCTGACCGGCAAGCGGATCTATGGCATTGGGATCGACATGGCTGGTCAGGAAATCAGGCAAATCTGGCAGCGGCGCAGGGGTTTCAAATTCCAACTGCACAGCGCCAAGAATACGGGTCACGTCCTCGCGGATGGTTTCCAGCATCTTTTCAAACAGGCCGAAAGCCTCACGCTTATATTCGCTGATGGGTTGCTTTTGCGCATAGGCCCGCAGGAACACCACCTGACGCAAGGCATCCAGTGTGGCCAGATGTTCCTTCCAGTAGTGATCCAGACGTTCAAGCAGCACGCTCTTTTCAATCCGCCGCCAAATCTCGTGATTATCAGATAGCTTTTCCGCCATCATCTGGTCAGCAAGGGCGGCAACGCGCTGCTCGATCACTTCGGGATCAATCGAGTCTTCACGCAGCCACTCCTCGATCGGTGCGGACACGCCCAGAACATAAGAAACGCGGGCCTTTAGCCCTTCAATATCCCACTGTTCCGGATAGGATCCCGGCGGGCAGGCATCGCCAACAATGGCGTTGACGGTATCGTTGCGCATATCGGCAACAACTTCATCCACCGCATCGGCATCCATGATGTCAGCGCGCTGTTCATAGATCACCTTGCGCTGATCATTCATCACATCGTCGTATTCAACAACCTGCTTGCGCACATCGTAATTGCGCGCCTCAACCTTTTTCTGCGCGGTTTCGATAGCCTTTGACAGCCACTTGGACCCAATCGCCTCACCATCGGCCAGGTTTGAATTCATCATCCGCGAAAATAGCGTGTCTGGACCAAAGATACGCAGCAGATCGTCCTCAAGGCAGAGGTAGAACTTGCTCATACCGGGATCGCCCTGACGGCCAGAGCGGCCGCGCAGCTGGTTATCGATACGGCGGCTTTCGTGACGTTCCGTGCCGATAACGCACAAGCCGCCAGCAGCCAGAACCTGTTCCTTTTCCGCTGCAACTTCAGCCTTGATCCGGGCCTCGGCCGCATCGCGCTCTGCCCCTTCGGGCATATCTTTCAGCTCGTCGCTGATGCGGAATTCAGCATTGCCACCCAACTGAATATCGGTGCCGCGGCCTGCCATATTGGTGGCGATCGTCACCGCGCCCATCCGCCCTGCCTGCGCGACAATATGCGCTTCCATTTCATGGAATCGAGCATTGAGGACCGCGTGCTTCACGTTTTCCTGATCGAGGAATTCTGACAGCAATTCAGACTTTTCGATGGAAACCGTGCCAACCAGCACCGGCTGGCCACTGGCGCTGCGTTCGCGGATCAAGCGGGCAATGGCGGCGAATTTGTCGTTGGTGTTCTTATAAAACTCATCATCCTCATCCACGCGCTGCACCGGCACATTGGTGGGGATGGTAACGACGTTGATCTTATAAATATCATAGAACTCGGCCGCTTCAGTTGCTGCCGTTCCGGTCATGCCGCCAATCTTGGGATACATGCGGAAAAAGTTCTGGAAGGTGATAGAGGCCATCGTCTGGTTTTCTGGCTCGATGGCAACGCCCTCTTTCGCCTCAACCGCCTGATGCAGTCCGTTTGACCAGCGCCGACCATCCATCATGCGCCCGGTGAATTCATCGATAATGATAACCTTGTTATCTTTGACGATGTAATCAATGTCCCGCTTGAACATGACATTGGCCTTCAGGGCCTGATCCAAATGGTGAACCACTTGGGTGTTCTCGACGTCATACAGATTTGAACCAAACAGCAGGCCGGCATCTTCCAGCAGGCGTTCAATCCGCTCAACCCCGTCTTCGGTCAGGCTGATGTTCTTGGTCTTTTCATCCGCTTCATAGTCTTCAGGGGTTACCTGCTTCACCACCTTATCAACCGAGAAATAGAGATCGCTCTTATCGTCGGTGGGGCCAGAGATGATCAGCGGGGTGCGCGCTTCGTCGATCAGAATCGAATCGACCTCATCAACCACGGCAAAATTGAATGCGCGGTGCACCATATGCCCGCGTTCTTGCTTCATATTATCGCGCAGATAATCAAAGCCCAGCTCGCTATTGGTCGCATAGGTGATGTCGGCATTATAGGCCTCGCGGCGTTCTTCCTCGCTCAGATTGGGCACGATCACGCCGACAGTCAGCCCCAAAAAGCGATAGATCTGCCCCATCCAATCAGCGTCACGCCGCGCGAGGTAATCATTCACCGTCACCACGTGAACGCCCTTACCCTCGATAGCATTCAAATAGACCGCCAGGGTCGCCACCAAGGTCTTGCCCTCACCGGTGCGCATTTCGGCGATTTCACCGCGGTGCAGAACGATGCCGCCAATCATCTGCACGTCGAAATGGCGCATACCGATTACGCGTTTGGAGGCCTCGCGCACTGTGGCAAAGGCTTCGGGCAGGATCTTTTCGAGCTTGACCCCCTCTTCGATCATTTGGCGGAACTTGGTGGTCTGGCCGCGCAAATCATCATCGCTCAGCGCCTCAAGCTCCGGCTCAAAAGCGGCGATCTGCTTAACGATCTTATCAAGCGACTTAACATAACGGTCGTTGGACGAGCCAAAAATAGCCTTGGCGATAGAGCCGATCATGCTGAATTTCCTGCAATATGGGTAAAGCTGCGGCCATGCCAGCAGCGCGTTTTAATGCGATCGGCCAAGCGGGGCTGATTCGCCCTGCGCCTTGGCCGCAAATCTATGGGCAGTGCGCCCTATTCGCGGGCGCGATCCACACCCTGCTGCACGGCAGGCACAAGCACCGCGAAGACTAGCGACAAAGGCGCTAGCGATTCGTTTGCCAGTTTCGGCAGAGCCACCACGGGACGGTGCGCAACAACAAAGCGGGCTGCATGCGCCGGAACTTGGCCATAGGTGCCAACCAGCGCCGAAACCGCTGAACCACCGCTGGCAAATGAGCGCGCCTGAACCGGTGCCGTTTGGGCAACCAGACCAAGAAAGGCCAACAAGGCAAGCAGGATCCGCTTCATCGTGCCGCACAGATAGGCACTTGTTAGCGGACAGTCCAGAGGGAGCGGTGATTAGATCAAGGCTTAATAGCCTCTTCCTGTGCCTCAATCCTGATTTCATAGGTCTCTATCACATGCTTGCGCACTGGCTTGCCCGCGGCATCGATTGGTGCATTAAACTGAATGCCCTCGGCACAGGGCAAAGGCCCGGCCTTATCCCAAGGCGACATGGCACCACTTACTGCCTCAACCTGACAATGGGTTATCGTGCCGTTGCGCTCAATATCATAGGATCGGACCATCTTCCCCGGCTGCAGCGGAGTGGAATCCTCTGGGATCGTCCACCGCACCCGGCTGGAATAGCGACCAATCACCCCCTCACCCTTTTCGTTGCGCGCAGGCAAAAACCGGGCGCGCTGCCTAACCAACCGGCACGTTGCTTCGTCCAGATCGGCATTGCCGCTACTTTGGATGATAGCGCAGTCACTCACCGCGCCTTGGGGATCAATGAGAAGCCGAAAGCCAACTATGCCCGTTGCCTCTGCGCGCAACGCTGCGGAGGGATAATCATTCGTCATGATCCATTCTGCGGGATTGTTCACTGGCTGCGGCACGGGTATTGCCGACAGCATCAAAAGCGCGAGAGCCGGGGTCATGGCACATCCGCCACGACAAGCGTGGTGATAAAGGACACGTTCCTGCGCACTGCCGTACCATCAGAATCGCGATAGGGCGGATAGCGCCGACTGGGACACCGGACCGGAACCGCACCCAGTTTTGCGTCGCGCCCCTGCAACGCGCGTCCAAGACACAGCGTAACCTGACCATCGGGTTGCACAGTAAAATCAACTGCAAACTTGCCGGATTCAGGAAGTGGCCGAAAAATCATTGGCATCATGGGAACAAACACGTGAGCCAGGTTTGCTATTGGGCTGGGTGGGGGTGAGAGAACAACCGGCGGCGGCGATGATGTAACTGGCATCGCACCAGCCAATGCTGCAGCAAGAATCACGAAAGACATTCTCAACTCCTCTTGCCCTATGGGCTAGCACAGCGCTCTTGCCGCGCAAGCCAAGGACTGATCGCGTTTGCGCGTAACGAATAACCCTACTACGATTTGCTCTGTGCGCGGGCTGCTGTATTGGCGAAG
>JBEGLE010000008.1:0-3561 GCA_041183725.1 Pseudomonadota bacterium
ACGCCAGCCTCTGGCCGAAGCAGGAAAGCTTCGTGATCAATGCCCAGTGTGGCAATGCCGCAGCACAGCGCAGTTTCCAGAACATTGGTGGCATCAAACCGCCCGCCAAGCCCCACTTCAATCACACAAACATCGGCGGGCACTTGGGCAAAGGCAACGAACATTGCCGCCGTGGTGACTTCAAAGAAACTGGGGGCCAAGTCTTCCCCAATATCCAGTACCTGCGCCAACGTATCGGCCAGCAGGTCATCTGAAATCAACTGGCCGGCCAAGCGAATACGCTCGTTATAGCGCACCAGATGCGGCTTGGTGGCAGAGTGGACGGTCAGCCCCTGCGCAGTCAGCATCGCGGTTAAGTAGGCGCAGGTTGATCCTTTGCCATTGGTGCCCGCGACATGGAACACGGGCGGAATCCGGCTCTGCGGATTGCCCAAGCGGCGCAGCAGTTCGCGGATCGTCTCCAGCCCAAAGCGCCCCTGCGGCAGGGTTAGCTGGGCCAGCCGATCAAGCTGGGCCTGCACCGCCGGGCAATCAGATGTGGCAAAGTCTTTCATCAGAGCCTTTCCCCATCAGGGGAGGGGACGGCATTACGCCGCCTTGGCGGGGTGCAAATAGGCCAGAATTTGCGCCAGCCGATCCCGCAGATCTTTGCGCGGGACAACCATATCGACCATGCCGTGGGCATGGAGATATTCGGCGCGCTGGAACCCTTCGGGCAGCTTTTCGCGGATCGTGTCCTGGATCACGCGCTGCCCTGCAAAACCGATCAGGCAGCCGGGTTCGGCAATGTGGATATCGCCCAGCATGGCATAGCTGGCGGTAACCCCGCCGGTGGTCGGATCGGTCAGCACGACGATATAGGGCAGGCCCGCAGCCTTAAGCCGTCGCACGGCAACCGTGGTCTTGGGCATTTGCATCAGGCTAAGAATGCCTTCTTGCATCCGCGCCCCACCCGCAGCGGTGCAGATTACATAGGCGCAGCGGTCCTTGATCGCGCGCTCGGCGCCCGTGACGAAGGCTTCGCCCACAGCCATGCCCATTGATCCGCCCATAAAGGCAAAGTCCTGCACCCCCAGCACAACCTTTTGTCCATCAATTGTGCCCGCGGCATTGGTCAGGGCATCGGGGTGGGGATTGGCGGCACGGGCGGCTTTCAGCCGATCGGGATATTTTTTGCTGTCCTTGAACTTCAGCGGATCTTCGGCAACCTTTGGCGCAGGCAACAGACGGAAGCCGGGATCAAGCAACTGGGCCAGACGCGCATCGGTCCCAATCCGTCCATGATGATCACAGCTTGGGCAGACACTGAGGTTGGCCTCATATTCCTTGGTGAACAGCATTTCACTGCACGAAGGGCACTTGATCCAGAGATTGTCAGGCGTCTCGCGCTTGGTAACTCGGGCGAGCGAATTACGAACTTTGGTGATCCAGGACATAGCTTTTCCTATCGCGCGGAATGGACTGCCTCGGCAAGAGCGCGGGTTAGGCTCTCCACGACTTCGGCGGCATCAGCCCCGTGCTCAGCAACCAAATCAACCAGAGCAGAGCCAACCACCACGCCATCGGCGTGCTTGGCAATGGCCTTGGCCTGTTCGGGCGTGCGCACGCCAAAGCCCACGGCAATTGGCAGGTCGGTGGCTGCTTTAAGCCGGTCAACAGCTTGCTCAATCGCACCCAGCGCGGCCTGTTGCTTGCCGGTGATCCCCGCGACCGAGACGTAATAGACAAAACCCGATGAACCTTCGAGCACGGTGGGCAGACGCGCGCTGTCGGTGGTGGGGGTGGCCAGGCGGATCAGCGAAACGCCGGCCGCGCGCAGAGCGGGGCCCAGTTCGGGATCTTCTTCGGGCGGAATATCGACACAGATCACGCCATCAACCCCGGCCTTGCGGCATTCATCGGCGAACCATTCGGCCCCACGGGTGATCATCGGGTTGGCATAGCCCATCAGGACCAGCGGCGTTTCGGGGTGGCGGCTGCGAAAATCGGTGGCCAGGCGAAAGATGTCTGCGGTCTTGGTCCCCGAAGCCAGGCTGCGCAGGTTGGCCGCCTGAATTGCCGGTCCATCAGCCATAGGATCGGTAAAGGGCATACCCAATTCGATCACATCGGCACCGCCCGCCACCAAGGCATCGAGAATGGCCGGTGTGGCATTGGGGGTGGGGTCACCACCGGTCACGAAAGTGACAAGCGCCGGTCCCTTGGCGAAGGCTTTGGCGAGGCGGTTCAAATTTCGACTCCCAAATGCTCGGCAACCGAAAAGATATCCTTGTCACCCCGGCCGCACAGGTTGGCGAGGATGATCGTGTCCTTGGGCAGGGTGGGGGCCAGTTTCTTCACCGCAGCAATGGCGTGTGCTGGCTCTAGCGCGGGAATAATCCCTTCGGTGCGGCACAGCAGTTGGAAGCCATCCAGCGCTTCGGTATCGGTAACCGATGTATAGTCCACCCGGCCGCTTTCCTTCAGCCACGAATGCTCGGGGCCAATGCCGGGATAGTCCAGACCGGCGCTAATCGAGTGGCCTTCCAGAATCTGGCCATCATCGTCCTGCAACAAATAGGTCTTGTTGCCATGCAGAATGCCGGGGCGGCCACCTGCCAAGCTGGCGGCATGCAGCTTATCCAGGCCGTGACCCGCAGCTTCAACCCCCAGCATTTTCACGCTGGGATCGTCCAGAAACGGGTGGAACAGGCCAATGGCATTGCTGCCGCCACCAATCGCGGCAACCAGCAGATCGGGCAGGCGGCCGGTGCGCGACAGCATCTGGGCGCGGGCTTCCTTGCCGATCACGCTTTGAAAATCGCGGACCAGTTCGGGATAGGGGTGCGGGCCAGCGGCGGTGCCGATGATGTAAAAGGTATCATGCACATTGGCGACCCAATCGCGCAGAGCCTCGTTCATCGCGTCTTTCAGCGTGGCCGCGCCAGAGGTGACCGGCACTACTTCGGCGCCCAGCAGCTTCATGCGGAACACGTTGGGGGCCTGACGGGCAACGTCGGTTGCCCCCATATAGACCACGCAGGGCAGGCCAAAGCGCGCACACACCGTGGCCGTGGCCACACCGTGCTGTCCGGCACCGGTTTCGGCAATGATCCGGGTTTTGCCCATGCGGATCGCCAGCAGAATCTGGCCGATGCAATTGTTGATCTTGTGCGCACCGGTGTGATTCAGTTCATCGCGCTTGAACCAGACTTGGGCGCCGCCCAGTTCTTCGGTCAGACGCGGCGCGAAATAGAGCGGGCTGGGACGGCCGACATAATGTTCCAGCAGATCATCAAATTCAGCCTGAAACGCCGGATCGGTCTGTGCCGTGCGATAGGCTTTCTCAAGATCAAGGATCAGCGGCATCAGTGTTTCGGCAACATAGCGCCCACCAAACTGGCCAAAGTGGCCGCGTTCATCAGGCATATTGCGGAAGCTGTTAGGGGTCTGGATGGTCATGCCGAGGCGATTGACAGACTGTGCGCGCGCTGTCCAGATGGGGCGGACTTTGCGGGGGCTATCCTAGCGGAAAAGCTATGCCCGTGCGGCCCGGCAGAAGGCGGTGATCCGGGCTTCGTC
>JBEGLE010000009.1:0-5652 GCA_041183725.1 Pseudomonadota bacterium
GGCGGATGCGGCCGCGTTCGATAGTAATGACCCCTTTTCTGGCCAGCGCTCCCAGGCCACGGCTGACGGCGGCGCGGCCTGATCCCATTTCGGTCGCAAGGCTTTCATGGGTGGCAGTCACTACATGGTCGCTATCAGCGAGACGCAAAAGGCAGCGGGCAAGCCGTGCTGTAAATCCGGTTAATGCAACATCTTCAACCAGTTGCTCCATATCGGCAAAGCGTGAGGCAACCGCGTCAAACAGCCGGTCACGAAAGTCAGGTTCACCAGAAACGCGCTGGGTGAATTCCGAATGGCTGATAATTTCGATCACCAGATCGGTCTCGGCCATGCCCTCGGCATGATAAGGGCGGTGATTGAGCAGGCAGCCAAAGGTCTGCAAGCAAATCTCGCCCGGACGCACGCGGTAGAGAATGATTTCACGGCCGTTTTCTGCGGTTAAGGAAACCTTGATCGTGCCAGAATGAACAATGACAAAGCCGCTGCAAGCATCGCCAGCGCGAAACAATACGTGGCCCTGGGGAACCGATAGGCGGTTTCCCGCATTCATCCCCGTTCCCGAAATGCGCTGGCGCTTAATCGGGCACCGGAACGTTTGCGCAGCCATAGGATTGACCAATCCCCATTCACCAGCCGGGCGGCCAGCCGCATGCCCGCCTTGCGGCAAGCGGCGCGGACTTGGGCTTCCTGGCTTTCCAGCAAGCCAGCAAGCAGCAAGTGTCCACCGGGGACCAAGGCATGGGCGAAATCAGGGGCAAGACTGATCAGCGGGCCAGCTAGAATATTGGCGATCACCAGATCATAGGGGCCGCGGGCCGTGAGCAAGGGATGATCCATGCCATCGGCGACCATCATGGTCAGCGCGCCGGGTTGCGCCCCCATGGCCACGCCATTGGACTGGGCATTATCGTGAACCACGCCGGTGCAAACCGCATCAATGTCACTCGCGGTTGCCAAAGCACGGGGCCAAAGGTGCAGCGCGGCAAAAGCCAGCAGACCAGTGCCGGTGCCGATGTCGGCGCAATTGCGCACGACCAGTCCTTGCGCTTTCATATGGGTTAACATGGCAAGGCAGCCCGCCGTTGTGGCGTGCTGACCGGTGCCAAAGGCTTGGCTGGCGGGAATGCAAAAATCACGCACCCCCGGTTCGATTAAGGGCGGATGCTCTGGCGTATGCACATAAAAGGCACCAGCACGGATTGGCTCCAGCCCATGTTGGCTGGAGGTCAGCCAATCGACATCGGGCAGCTTTTCAATTTGGAAGGTTGGGGCAGACCCATCAAACAGCGCGGCGACCATCGCTTTGTCTGCCTTCGATGGCTTGCGCGGCAGCCAGGCTTCCAATTGCCAGTCTTCGGGCCGGTCCTCGGCAATCTCGCTACCGGAAATGACGATATCATGATCCCAGTCCCAGGCATCTTCGTGGGCCAGCAGAGCCTGTTCGATCACCGGACGCGGGGCGAGGGCGGTGATTTTCCATGATTGGGTCATCACTGTTCGCCTGTAAGCTGTTTAGCGGACATAGCTGGCCCCATTGGCATCGAGCACCGCGCCAGTCATGCTTTCTGGCGCATCCAGCGCACAAAATTCGGCGATCCGCGCGATTTCCTCTGGTGTGGCCACGCGGCCCAGCGGGATGTCCGCGAGCAAGCCTTCGCCGCCCCGGCTGGCCAAATAATCATCCGCCATGGCCGTGTCAGTAAAGCCCGGCGCAATGGCAAAGCTCATGATACCATCGCAAGCATAGCCACGGGCGATGGTCTTGTGCAGAGCCAGCATACCGCCCTTGGCCGCGGCATAATGCCAATGGTGCGGCGAATCGCCCCGGTGCCCAGCGCGGCTGGCAATATGCACTAAGCGACCGCCCGTGCCGCTGCTTTGCCAGTGGCGTATGGCAAAGCGTGACAATTGGGCGGCGCTGGTCAGATTAATGCGCAGATTATCTTCCCATGCATCCAGCCATGCGATGTCAGAGGCATCGATGGGGTTTGGGGTAAACAGGCCGGCATTGTTAATTAGCAGATCAATATGCCCCCCTGCGCGAGATAAGGCCGTCTCCCACAGCGCTTGCGGGGCTGAAGGTTCAGAGAAATCGGCGACTATCGTATCGGGATCAACCGCGCGGGTGGCGTGGCCAATAACCGTTACGCTGCGGGCGCGCAGGGCGTTGGCAATGGCGGCGCCTATGCCGCGCGATGATCCGGTAACAAGGGCGGTTAGACTGGTCATAAAACCCGCGATAGGCTTTTGCTATGCAATCGCCAAGTCACAGCGACTTGCACCGCTGCGCGTTTTGACTAAGGGGGGATTCGCGCGGCGCACCTGCCGCAAGATACCAGGGGAATTGGCCAAGATGGCAAGTACCGCCAAACGACCGCTTTCACCACACCTGCAGATCTGGCGCTGGGGGCCGGGGATGTTGGTCTCTATCCTTCACCGGGTTACCGGCACCGGTCTGTCCTTTGTTGGACTGGCTGTGCTGCTGTGGTGGCTGGGTGCGCTGGCGAGCGGACCGGCAGCCTATGCAACTTTCACCGCGCTGGCCTCGGCTTGGTATGGCAAGGTTGTGCTTATCGGCCTGACATGGGCTGTGTTTCAGCACCTCTTTTCCGGGCTGCGCCACTTCGTTCTGGATATCGGCGCTGGTTACGAACTGACCACGAACAACCGCTGGGCTGCGGTTATTCCGGTGCTGTCGATCCTGTTCACTGCGGCCTTCTGGGCCGTGATCCTTTTCCGTTAAGGGGCTTGAAACCATGGGTAACGGAACTTCTATCGGACGTGTTCGCGGGCTGGGCTCGGCGCATCACGGGACTCATCACTGGCTGCTCCAGCGCTATACCGCGCTGGGTAACTTGGTCTTGCTAGCCTATTTGCTGACCTCGTTTGTGCTGCTGCCGGGCTATAGCTTTATCACGGTCTATGACTGGATCTCTCGCCCACTGCCAGCCACTGCGGTTGCGTTGTTCGTGGTGAGCCTGTTCTGGCACGCCCGTTTGGGTCTGCAGGTGGTGGTTGAGGACTATGTCCATGATCACGCCAACAAGTTTGCCGCCATCGCCGCGCTGAACCTTGCCGCCATTGGTGGTGCGGGCTTCGGTGTGTTCTCGATCGTCCGACTCGCTCTTGGAGCTGCATGATGACCGCGCCTGCCTATAAAATTATTGATCATACCTATGACACGGTTGTTGTCGGCGCCGGTGGTTCCGGTCTGCGCGCCACCATGGGCAGTGCAGAAGCGGGTCTGAAAACCGCCTGCATAACCAAGGTATTCCCCACCCGCAGCCACACCGTTGCGGCGCAGGGTGGTATCGCTGCTTCGTTGACCAACAATACGCCTGATCACTGGACCTGGCATATGTTCGATACCGTTAAGGGGTCGGACTGGTTGGGCGATCAGGACGCTATTGAATACATGGTGCGCGAAGCCCCGGCTGCGGTTTATGAACTGGAACACGCAGGCGTGCCGTTCAGCCGTAATGCCGATGGCACGATCTATCAGCGCCCCTTTGGCGGCCATATGCAGAACATGGGCGAAGGCCCGCCGGTGCAGCGCACCTGTGCCGCGGCTGACCGTACTGGCCACGCCATGCTTCACGCGCTCTATCAGCAGAGCCTGAAGTATGCCGCTGATTTCTTTATCGAATATTTCGCCATTGATCTGATTATGGAAGATGGCGAATGCCGTGGTGTTATCGCCATGTGCATGGACGATGGCTCGATCCATCGCTTCCGCGCCAAGGCTGTGGTTTTGGCGACCGGCGGTTATGGTCGTTCCTATTATACTGCGACATCGGCGCATACCTGCACCGGTGACGGCGGCGGCATGGTGCTGCGTGCGGGTCTACCGCTGCAGGACATGGAATTTGTGCAGTTCCACCCAACCGGCATTTACGGTGCTGGCGTGCTCATCACCGAGGGCGCACGCGGTGAGGGCGGCTATCTGACCAACTCCGAAGGGGAGCGTTTCATGGAACGCTATGCGCCTTCGGCCAAGGATCTTGCCAGCCGTGACGTGGTTTCGCGTTCGATGGCTCTGGAAATCCGCGAAGGCCGCGGTGTGGGCCCGCACAAGGATCATATCTACCTGCACCTCGATCATATCGATCCCAAGGTGCTGGCGGAACGTCTGCCGGGCATCACTGAAAGCGGCAAGATTTTCGCCGGTGTTGATCTGACCCGTCAGCCGCTGCCTGTGGTGCCGACCGTGCACTATAACATGGGCGGTATCCCGACGAACTATCACGGCGAAGTCATGACCATCGGCGCTGATGGCAATCCGGAAACGGTTGTCCCCGGCCTGTTCGCAGTGGGCGAAGCAGCTTGCGTTTCGGTCCACGGGGCGAACCGCTTGGGTTCAAACTCGCTGATCGATCTCGTGGTCTTTGGCCGCGCTGCAGGTCACCGCCTGAAGGAACTGATCAAGCCGGGCACGGCCCATGCCGAACTGCCCAAGGATTCGGCTGATCTGGCGCTGACCCGCCTTGATCACTTCCGTAATGCCAAGGGCGGTTCGCCGACAGCCGAAGTGCGCACCGAAATGCAGCGCACCATGTCGCTTCACGCGGCTGTGTTCCGCACCGACGAACTCATGGTTGAAGGCAAGGCCAAGCTGGCTGAAACCTATAAGCGGATGCAGGACATCCACGTTTCGGATCGTTCGCTGATCTGGAATTCAGACCTGATCGAAACGCTGGAGCTGGACAACCTGATCAGCCAAGCCAGCGTGACCCTGCACGGCGCGCAGAACCGCAAGGAAAGCCGCGGCGCCCACGCGCACGAAGATTTCCCTGAGCGGAACGACAAGGATTGGATGAAGCACACTGCCGCCTGGTTTAACGGCTGGGGCGGTAAGGGCGGCGAGGTCAAGATTGACTATCGCCCGGTGCACGAATTCACCCTGACCGACGATGTCGAATATATCAAACCGAAGAAGCGCGTTTACTAAGGCGGGTCTTCGCTACGAAACACCAAAGGCCGGGGCGGAAATGCTCCGGCCTTTGTCGTTTGCGATTGGCCTTAGCGCCAGCGCAGGCGCTCACGGTTGAGCTGATCAAGGCGGTTGACCCCCATCAGCTTCATGCCCCGGGCAATTTCATCCTGCATCAGGCCCAGCGCGCGCTCCACGCCCGCTTGTCCGGCCGCCGCAAGGGCATAGAGATAGAGCCGTCCACCAGAGGCGCAGTTGGCCCCTGCGGCGAGTGATTTCAGCACATGGGTGCCGCGCCTGATGCCGCCGTCGCAGATAATCTCAATCTGGCCCCCCACGGCATCAACAATCTCGGTCAGTTGATCAAAGGGGGCGCGGCTGCCATCCAATTGGCGGCCGCCGTGGTTTGAAACCATAATGGCATCCGCGCCAATCTCTATGGCGCGGCGGGCATCGGCCACGCTCATCACGCCTTTAAGGACAAAGGTTCCGCCCCATTGCGCACGAATTTCGGCCGCCTTAGCCCAATCCAAGGTGGGATCTAGCATTTCGGTGAAATAGGACTGGACCGACATGGCTTTGGTCGTGCCCTGATCAACATGGGTGTCCAGATTGGGCAGGCGGAACTTTTCGCGCAGCAGATAGTCCAGCGCCCAGCGCGGCTTCAAGGCATAGGACAGCAAAGATGAGGCGCTGAACTGCGGCGGTGAGCTGAAGCCAGA
>JBEGLE010000010.1:0-4165 GCA_041183725.1 Pseudomonadota bacterium
AAACCCACGTTCCTCAAGCGCCGAAATCAGGCGGTGAACCCCCGATTTTGATTTGAGATCAAGCGCCTCTTTCATTTCCTCAAAGCTGGGGGAAACGCCGGTGTCTTCAAGACGGGCTTGGATGAAGCGGATCAACTCGTGCTGCTTGCGCGTGAGCATCGCAAGGTCACTCCCAGAACAGCGGGCAGAAGCGGTAAATGTTCTGCACCGTTTAGTGAACGAATACGGAACATCTAAGCAACGATTCGGAACGCGTCAAGCGATTCCGCCGTTTCCGAGAAGATAAATCGGAACATCTGTTCCAGCATTCAACGCAGGTGCGTTACTGGGGCGATCGATAATTAGCGTGGCCGTCGCCAGTGCGGCCAAAGCACCGCTATCTTGGTTGCGCAGCACTTCTGCACCTTGGGGTGTAATCCGGCCGCGTAAGAATTCGCGGCGCATTCCGCCAGCAGGGACCGGTGCAGCTAACGGCAGATTCAGGGCTTGCGGCAGGGGCGCGGTGCTACCCAGCAGAGCGCGCAGCAAGGGAAGTAAGAACAGAAAGGCGGTCACGTGGCTGGAAACCGGATTACCCGGCAGGCCAATCACGATCTGTTTGCCCCGCGTGGCGACGAGCAGCGGTTTGCCCGGCTTGATCGCCACCCGCCAAAAATCGAGCGCGGCCCCCCATTGCTGCAAAGCAGGGCGGATAAGATCGTGATCCCCTACCGAAGCGCCGCCGCTGGTGACGATGACATCGGCGTGCTCTGCCGCATCCAGCGCCGCAATCAGCGCCTCTAGATCATCGGCTATCGGGCCTATGCGGGTTACGGTGCAGGGGATGGCCGATACCAAGGCCGCCAACATAGCGCCATTGCTGGCCGGGATTTGGTGAAGCGCACAGCCTTCGGGATTGGCGGAAAGCTCATCGCCGCTATCGATAATAGTGATGCGGGGCAGACGGTGTACCGGCAGGTGGGCATGGCCAGCGGCAATGGCCAGTGCCACTTGGGCGGGGCCAATATGCGCCCCTTTTGGCAGCAATTGTGTGTCCGTGGCAAAGTCTGCGCCGCAGTGCCGGATGTGTTGGTTATGCGGACTAGGCGGCGTTCCGGTCAGGACCAGTTGATCACCGCTTTGGGCCAGATCTTCCTGCACGATTACACTATCAGCGCCCGGCGGCAGCAAAGCGCCCGTGGCGATACGCACCGCCTGTCCGGGCAGAACCGAGCCGGCAAAGGGGTGTCCGGCAGCGCTTTCGCCAATCACCTGCCACGGGCCGCTCAGATCTGGACCAACAACGGCATAGCCATCCATGGCGGAGAGGGCAGCAGCTGGCTGGGTGCGGCGGGCGCGCAAGGGTTCTGCCAGATAACGGCCAAGGCTACTGGCCACATCAACCCGTTCAAGCGGCAGCGGGGTGGTAAGCGCAAGCAAGCGGGCTTGGGCTTCCTCCAGCGGCAGCAAGGGCTTCATGCTGGGGCCTTCCAGTCCCCAGATTTCCCACCACTTTTGGCCAGCAAGCGTACATCTTCAATCACCATCGCTTTATCGACGGCCTTGGCCATGTCGTAGATGGTGAGCAGGGCCACAGTGGTGGCGGTCATCGCTTCCATTTCCACCCCGGTGCGCCCGGTTAATGTGGCGGTGGTTGTGGCTCTTACGCCGTTGGCCTCCAAGGCAAAGTCCAACACCACGGCATCGAGCGCCAGCGGGTGGCACAGCGGAATAAGCTCTGCGGTTTTTTTGGCAGCCATGATCCCGGCGATGCGCGCGGCGGCCAGCACATCACCCTTGGGAACCGCGCCATCGCGGATCGCGGCAAGCGCGGCAGGGGCCATGCGGATCAGCCCTGTGGCAACGGCAATTCTTGCGGTTGGGGCCTTGCCGCCAATATCGACCATACTGGCCTTGCCCTGATCATCGAGATGGGTCAGCCCGCTCATCACGCGTCAGAGCCTGTCAGCAGAGCCTTTGTCGCGGCGGCAATATCGGCCTGACGCATCAGGCTTTCGCCGACCAAGAAACAGCGCGTGCCGGATTGTTCCAGCCGCAACAGGTCAGCATGGGTGTTAATCCCGCTTTCGCCAACCAACAAAGCGCCCTCTGGGGCCAGCGGGGCCAGCCGTTCGGTGGTGCCCAGATCGGTGACAAAGCGTTTCAGATCGCGGTTGTTCACCCCAATCAGGCGAGAGCGAAGCCGCGCGGCGCGCTCCATTTCCGCCTCGTTATGCACTTCCACCAGCACATCCATGCCGCGTTCCAGTGCAGCGGCTTCTATCTCGGCCATCAGATTGTCATCCAGCGCCGCGGCTATGATCAAGATCGCATCGCCGCCTATGGCGCGGGCTTCGGCGACTTGCCAAGGATCGACCATAAAGTCTTTGCGGATCACCGGCAGGGTGCAAGCGGCGCGGGCGGCAATCAGATAGTCTTCATGTCCTTGGAAATAGGGCGCATCGGTCAGCACGGAAAGGCACGTGGCGCCGCCTGCCTGATAGGCGCGGGCATGGGCTGGCGGATCAAAGTCAGCGCGGATCAGGCCTTTGGACGGGCTGGCTTTTTTGATTTCGGCAATCAGGCCATAGCCGGTGGTGCTGGCACGGCGCAGCGCCGCTTCAAATCCACGCGGCGCAGATTGATCACGGGCAGCGGCATCAAGCACGCTGACGGAACGCAAGGCCTTACGCCGTGCCACTTCGGCGCGGGTGGTGTTGCAGATTTCGGTAAGCTTATCGGTCATGCCAAACCCCATGCCGCAGGCGGTGTTTTGAGTCGAGGGGGTGGATGGGGGCAAAGTGGGTGTGACATCCTTCGGCAGGCTCAGGATGAGCGAATCTTGCGCGGAGCCTATTCTCTGATCCCGTTCATCCTGAGCCCGTCGAAGGATATTGTGCAGCCGCTGCCTAACGCGTGGTGGCAATCCAGCAATCGAGCAGGGCCTTGGCCAAACCCTTGTCGATTACTTCTGCGGCTTCAGACACGCCTTCGTGCCAATCTGTTACGTCCCCCGCAACGATTAGCGCGGCAGCGGTGTTAAGCAGCACGGCATCACGATAAGCGCCCGGTTCGCCCATCAGCAGGCGGGACAGGGCCGCGGCGTTATAGGTAGCATCACCCCCGCGCAGATCATCAAGCGCATGACGGGCAAGGCCTGCATCTTCCGGTGTAATGGTGGCGCTGGGCAGGGCAAAGCCGATGGTCGCCACAGTGCTGGGGCCAGAGATCGACAGTTCATCCAGCCCTTCGTTGCCCGATACGATCATCGCGCGGGCCATGCCCAAGTGCGCCATGGCATCGCGGTAGAGCGGAACGATGGCCGGGCTGGGCACGCCAACCAATTGGCGGGTAACCCGCGCAGGGTTGGCCAGCGGGCCAAGCAGGTTGAAGATCGTGCGGCGGCCCAACGCCTTGCGGATCGGGGCTACACGCGCAAGCGCCGGATGATGTGCCTGGGCAAAGAAAAAGGCGATGCCGATATCGGGCAGGGTCTGCGCCGCCAGTTCGCCAGCCCGCGCTAGGTTTAGTCCCAGCGCCTCCAATGTATCAGCCGTGCCTGCCTTACTCGAAGCTGCGCGGTTGCCATGCTTGGCAATTGGCACGCCGCAGGCGGCGGCAACGATGGCAACCGCGGTGGAAACGTTCAGGCTGTGCTGGCCATCACCTCCGGTGCCGCAAACATCAATCGCACCGGCCAAGCCTTGTGCTGGAATCATCCGCGCCCGCATGGCGCGCGCTGCCCCAGCGACTTCAGCAGCGGTTTCGCCACGGTCTGACAGGGCAACCAGAAAGGGGGCAATCGCATCTTCGGCAACGGTGCCATCGAGCAGAGCGCCAAAAGCCTCCTCGGCTTCAGCTTCGCTGAGCGGGGTGGCGGTGATGGGGGGCAACAGGCTCACGCCGGAACCTTGGCATCAACCCCGCAGAGCTTCAGGAAATTGGCCAACATGGCGTGGCCATGCTCTGTGGCAATGCTCTCAGGATGGAATTGCACGCCGTGGATCGGCAGTTCGGCATGGCGGAAACCCATCACATGACCATCATCACTGCGTGCATTGACGACCAAACAATCAGGAATATCGGTGACGATCAGCGAGTGATAGCGGGTCGCGGTAAAGGGGGATGGCAGGCCCGCGAAAAGCCCGGAGCCATCATGGCTTACCGGCGATGTCTTGCCATGCAT
>JBEGLE010000011.1:0-18205 GCA_041183725.1 Pseudomonadota bacterium
CCCTTATTGCCACCTGGCTAAAATTCACGCGCCCGAAAGCGTGACAATTTGCGACTTGCCCTCGTCTTATAAGTAAGTTTTACAATCATGCTTCCGGCATAGAGCAGGGAAATACCCCGATTAGGGGCATTTATCATTTGCGTTAGTGTGCATGGACTCGAGCCTAGAGGGCGAAATATGACAAATTCCCAGCGCAATATAGTGGCTGCGGCACTCGCTTGCACCCTTGTTAGCGCGGTTCCTGCCGCTGCCCAGACAGCCGATGATCTGATTAAGCGGCTTGATCGGCTTGAGCAGGAAAATCGTGATTTGCGGCACGAGATAGACCTGCTGAAGCTTCGCTCCGCTGCGCAGATGCCGCAGACTGCGTCCCAAACTGCTGCTTTGCCCAGCCGTGCCCCGGATCGCAGCGATGCGCCGACCCAGGCCGAAGCCCCTGAACCTGCGGTGACTCTTAATAGCGCCTATACCTATGCCATGCTCGATCCGACTGCGGCGGGCAAGACGAAGCCGCTGCTCCTGCTGGCGGCCAAGCGTGATGGCAGCCTGCCACCACGCGGGCTGACAATTGGCGGTTCAGTGATTGCCATGGGCGATTATCAAAGCTCAAACTTCGCCGATGATTTTGGCTACTTGATGCGCCACCCGGGCGCCAACCATGTCGGGAAAACCGTGTCTGAACTGGTGCTGCATGCTGCTGCCCTGCAGTTCACAGCCAATATCACGCCTTGGATTTCGACCTATGCCGAGGTGCTTTACGATCCCCAGCAAAGCTTTGGGGCAGGGTCTGTCACTGCCCTGACCCGCAACCAGTTGCAGTTGCGCCGGGGCTATGTGTTATTTGGCGATCTGGCCAAGTCGCCGGTCTATGCCATGATCGGCAAGATCGATTCGCCCTTTGGCCAGACCGACACCGTAAACCCCTTTACCCTCTCAACCGATTGGCACAGCTTTAGCGGCCTGTCTTATGGTGCCTTGCTGGGCTATTCGGACAAAGGCTTGAATATTGCGGTTGAGGCGGTGCAGGGCGGCGCCGAGTTTCGCGGGCTGAACACCCCGGTGGAAGGCACCAACACCCCCAGCAAGATCAGCAACTATGTGGTTGATGCCAATTACACTGTGCCGCTGGGGGCCGTGGGGCGCAGCCTGCTGGTCGGCGCGTCTTACGAGCGCGGCAGTTCGTTCTGTCAGGCATACCCGGTAACCCATTTTGGGACCTGTGAAGAGCCGAACCCGGCTGTTGCGGTTTATGGCACCCTGCATTGGGATCGCTGGATGCTGAAGGGTGACTATGCCGAAACGCTGCATGCCATGCCGGGTACCTTCAATCCCAATCCGCCACTGGACATCTATCCCGCGCACCGGATTGCCAGCTTTGATCTGGGGGCCAAATATAGCCTGAGCAAAGGGGCGACGCCGATTGACCTTTCGCTTGATTTCAGCGCGCTGGTTGCGGGGCCGAAGGGGTCACCGTGGCACCGGCAGGATCAATGGGTTGGCGGTGTTGCCGCCTATCCGCTGCCCAGCGTAAAGCTGTTTTTTGAAACCGTGCTGGTCAAGGGCTATCTGCCGTTCAACTTCCTGACCGGCGGCGCGCCGGGTGAGGATCTTGGCACCACCGAAAGTTCAACCCATAAGACATCCAAGGTT
The DNA here is from genome assembly GCA_041183725.1 of Pseudomonadota bacterium. GTDB lineage: Bacteria > Pseudomonadota > Alphaproteobacteria > Sphingomonadales > Sphingomonadaceae > Novosphingobium. The sequence continues at coordinate 1,651 of JBEGLE010000011.1, forward strand.
TTGGTCATCGGGGTAAACGCCGCTTTGTAAGCCCTAAGCTGAAGGCTGGGGCGGCAGCTAGTGTGCTGCTCCCCAGCTAGCCCCCGTGCCGATCTCTACGCCCAGCGGCACATCCAGCATGACCGAAGGTGCGGCCGCTTCGGCCATAACCCGGCCAATCACTGTCTTGGCGGCCGCCACGTCCCCTTCGGGCAATTCAAACACCAGTTCGTCATGCACCTGAAGCAGCATACGGACCTGATCGAGCCCGGCTTCCTGCAGGGCCGGTCCCATGCGGATCATGGCGCGTTTGATAATATCGGCGCAGGTGCCCTGAATTGGCGCGTTGATAGCTGCCCGCTCGCTGCCCTGCCGCTCTGCGCCATTGGCCGAGGTGATGCGCGGGAACCAGCATTTGCGGCCAAACAGCGTTTCGGAATAGCCATTGGCCTTCACCCCTTCGATCGCGCTGTGAATATAGTGGCGGATACCGGGGAAGCGATCGAAATAGCGGTCGATCATGGCTTGGGCCTCGTCGGCGCTCACGCCCAGCCGTGGGGCCAAGCCCCAGCGGCTGATGCCATAGAGGATCGCAAAGTTGATCGTCTTGGCCCGCCCGCGGGTTTCGCGGTCCACCGTGCCAAACAGTTCCTGTGCGGTGCGGGCGTGGATGTCTTCGCCTTGGGCAAAGGCTTCCTTCAATTCGGGCACATTGGCCATATGGGCGGCAAGCCGCAGTTCGATCTGCGAATAGTCAGCCGCCAGCAGAACATGGCCGGGTTCAGCGACGAAAGCGTCGCGGATCTGACGCCCAATAGCGGTGCGGATCGGGATGTTTTGCAGGTTCGGTTCGGTTGAGGATAGCCGCCCGGTCTGTGCCCCCACCAGACTATAGCTGGTATGCACCCGCCCAGTCTGCGGGTTGATCGCGGCCTGCAGCGCCTCGGTATAGGTTGAGCGCAGCTTGGATAGCTGGCGCCATTCGAGAACCTGGGTGGCCAGTGCCACGCCTTCATCCGCCAGCTTTTCCAGAACCGATTGGTCGGTGGAATATTGCCCGCTCTTGCCCTTTTTGCCGCCTTTGTGGCCCAGCTTGTCAAACAGAATATCGCCCAATTGCTTGGGGCTGCCAATGGTAAAGGCTTGGCCAGCCGCGGCATGAATGGCGCTTTCCAGCGAAGCGATTTCTGCGGCGAAGGCAGCAGAAAGGCCGGCCAGCCGTTCCCGATCCACCTTGATGCCGTGGCGCTCCATTTCTGCCACCACCGGTACCAGTGGGCGATCCACCCGTTCATAGATCCGCGTGCCGCCTTCTTGCGCCAGCCTATGCTTCAGAACGCGGTGCAAGCGCCAGGTGATGTCGGCATCTTCGGCGGCATATTCGGTGGCGCGGGCAATCGGCACTTCGGAAAAAGAAATCGCCTTTTGTCCGGTGCCGCACACGTCTTTAAAGGTAATGCAGGTGTGGCCCAGATGGCGCTGCGCCAATTCGTCCATGCCATGCCCGCCACCTATGCCATCGATGCTGCGCCCTGCGTCCAAGGCAAAGCTCATCACCATGGTGTCATCCAGCGGGGCAATGGCAATGCCGCCAAAAGGTTCATATGCGCGGGCTAGAACGTTCAAATCATATTTGGCGTTCTGCCCAATCTTCAACACGGCATCGCTTTCCAGCAGCGGTTTTAGCAGGGTTAAGGCCACGGCCCTGTCAATCTGCTGCGGCCGCTCGGCAAACATATCACTGCCGCCATGCCCCAGCGGGATATAGCAGGCATCATTCGGCCCCAGCGCCAGACTGATGCCAACCAGATCGGCCTGCATGGCATTGAGCGAACTGGTTTCGGTATCAAAAGCGACCTTGCGCGCAGCAAAGGCGCGCTTAACCCACAGCGCCAGCGCCTCAGCTGACTGGACACAGACATAGGCGGCCATATCAACCGGCGGCATCGCGGGCAGGGGCTGGCGATCCCCCTCCACTTGCGGCGCGCTGGCAGTGTTGAACGGCTTGGCCGGATCAAGCTGCACCTTGCGTTCGGGGCTGCCGCGGCCATCGCCCAATCGTTTGAGCAGGCTACTGAAACCGTGTTCTGCCAGAAAGTTGGCCAGCGGATCGGGCGGGATGGCATCCAGTTTCAGATCTTCCAGCGGCAGGGGCAGCGGGCAATCTTCCTTCAGCGCCACCAGCACCCGCGATAGCCGTGCCATATCGGCCTGATCGATCAGGCTTTCGCGCAGCTTGGATGGCTTCATATCTGGTGCGGCGGCCAAGGCCTCTTCAAGGCTGCCGTGTTCCTGAATGAGCTTGGTTGCCGTTTTGGGGCCAATGCCGCGAATGCCCGGAACATTATCAACCGAATCGCCCATCAGTGCGAGAACGTCACCGACCTTTTCCGGCGGCACACCAAATTTCTCGATCACTTCGGGAATGGCGATGCGGATGTTCTTCATCGTATCGAGCATATCGATCCGCCCGCCGCCCTGACTTTCATGTTGGCCGGTGGTGCCGACCAATTGCATCAGGTCTTTGTCGGATGAGACGATGGTCACGTTCCAGCCCTGCGCGGCAGCGGCGCGGGCATAGGATGCGATGATATCATCGGCCTCGACATCATCCTCTTCGATGCACGGCAGGGAAAAAGCGCGGGTTGCATCGCGAATCAGCGGGAACTGTGGCCGCAGGTCTTCGGGGGCGGGCGGGCGATTGGCCTTGTATTGATCGTACAGCCGGTTGCGAAAGCTGGTGCCGGCTTTGTCCAGAATCACCGCCAAATGGGTGGGGCCATCGGCCTTGTGCAGATCCTCAGCCAGTTTCCACAACATGGTGGTATAGCCATATACCGCGCCCACCGGCACGCCAGCGGGGTTGGTTAGCGGCGGGAGGCGATGATAGGCGCGGAAGATATAGGCCGATCCATCGACCAAATAGAGATGTTGCGGTGTGGTCATCGGGCGAATCTAGCAGCCTTGTAACCATGCGCCAGTCGTCGTTCACAGCTTTTTTGCGGCCACAACCTTGCCACAATTGCGTGATATCACACAAGAAAATGGCGGAATTCTGCCAATTGGCTAGAGAAAAGTGATCATTTGCGCGACTATTGCTTGCATCGTCGGCGCAAGACGATTATTTGGCGCATGAAGTCTACTCGTTAAGTAGGCTTTCCGTGCGGTTACTGGTGCCTTGTGCATTGGGCCGTATGGGGTCCACTCGCTGTTCAAGGATTACCATTCATGCGCAAGATCGTTCTCGCCGCCGCCGTTGCCGGCGTATTCGCTCTCTCGGCCTGCAAGGGTTCGGAACCGGCTGCTGAAGCCACCACCGAAGCCACCGATGCTGCTTCTGAAGCTCCTGCTTCGGACGCCCCGGCTGCTGACGCCTCGACCGCCAGCGAAGCGCCGAAGATGTAATCTTCGCCTTTCAGGCAAAAGAATTGGGCGCGCTTGGGTTATCCCATGCGCGCCTTTTTCTTGTCTGCGCCATTCTTGTCTGGCGTAGAGGGGGCAATCAGTCTGACTGGGTGTGGCCTATCAATCGGGCCAGTTCATTAATCGGATTGGCGATCGTAACGCAGCACCCCATCAATGCGCGGGCCTGCTTGTGAATCTTTGGGATGGTTAACCCCGTCCAGCACCGGCACTTCGGCAAAATCAAACGGGCTTATCCCGGCTAAGCAGGCAACGTTGACACCATATTGCTGCGGATTCGATCGGCGTTGGTGATGCGTATAGATGCCGCACCGCGCACAGAAATAGTGCTTCGCCGTATGCGTGCCAAATTGGTAAAGTGTCAGGCTATCCTGACCAGTCACGATCTCTATGTCATTGAGATTGGCTGATACTGCTATAGCACCGCGCATGCGGCAATAGGAACAGGTGCAGCGCCGGATTGTGTGAAAGCCATCGGTCAGTTTGACTCGAAATGTGATGGCCTTGCATTGACACGAGCCGTCAAAATGATCATGGCTCATGTGCAGCGTTTCCTTGTTCCCTGAACCTCCTGCCGATCAGCGCAGAGCCGTGCGTCTTTGGCTGGGTTCTTCGCTTTGGTAGCCATCATAAATTGCGCGGGCGAGGGTGGCGATACGCGCTTCGCGGCTGCCTTTGTCGCCTTGCCCGGTAACATAGATCGCTACGGCCAAGCGATGACCATCTGGCCCGGTCATAAAACCAATATCGCTGGCGGTGTTATAGAGTGTGCCGGTCTTGTGGGCCACTTGCACCCCTTCGGGCAATAGGGCGCGCATACGGTGACGGCCGGTCACCGTGCGGCCCATCGCGCCTAGCAGAACGGCGCGACTTTGCGGGCTGAGCCACTGGCCGTTGTTCAGGCCAGAAAGCAGGCGGACCATGGCGGTGGGGGTAATGCTGTCGCGTTTGTCGATCATCGTTGCCGGGTTCACCGCGCCATCATCGCGCACCAAGGTGGCGATGGTGCGATCAAGCCGGAATTCGGGTATTCCCGCAGTTTTCTGCACCCAGCGGGTTACAACAGCGGGGCCACCAACGGCAGCGAGCAGGGCATCAGTCGCTTGGTTGTCGCTGCGGGTGATTGCGGCCTCAATCAAAGCGGTGGCGGACATCATGGCGCCGGGGCGCACCGGTGCGGCATCGCCAGCAAAGCGTTTGGATGGCACCGGCAGCATCAGCGGGAATTGCTGATCCAGCGTAAAGCGTCCAGCATCAACCCCGGCCAAATAGGTGGCGACAATGGCCACCTTGCTGGTTGAAGCCATGGGGAAGGGCTGGTTGCCCAGCACCGCGATCGAGCGGCCGGTATCCAGATCCAGCGCGGCCAAACCAATGCGGCCTTGCGATCCTTCGGCCAAAGCCGCGATAGCGGCTTCAAAGGGGGATGCGGCACGGCTGGCAGGTTGTGATTGGGCAAACAAGGGCACGACAGTGGCACTGCTGGCCCGTTTGGCGGGGGCTGGCTTGGGCGCGGCTGGCGTGCTGATTGCCGGTGCGCCCTTTTTGGCGGCGAACACGGCATCGAATTCGGTTTCAAGATGCGCGGGGGCAGCCGCCTGAACCGGCGCGATCAAAGCCCCCCCAGCCACAGCTGAGCCAAGCGCCAATGCGCCCAACAATCGTGAAAACAGTCCCATCGTCACAAGCGTATATCTGACCTCGTGTGGTGTGGGCCTATTGTAGGCCGCTCGATTTTTCACTCAACCCCTTTCGCGACGAGGTGCCTTGCAGCGGCGGGGGGCTGCTTTGCGCGCCGCTTTGGCCAGCAAAAAGGCCGGGGGATCGCTCCCCCGGCCCGTTTGTTTTGGCCGAAATGGCGAACAGGCTTAGAAGCCCATGTCACCCATGCCGCCCATGCCACCACCCATCGGGGGCATGGCGGGCTTGTCTTCGGGCTTGTCAGCGATCGCGGCTTCGGTCGTGATCAGCAGACCAGCCACCGAAGCGGCATCCTGCAGCGCGGTGCGAACGACCTTTGTCGGATCGATCACGCCAGCGGCAACGAGGTTTTCATAGACGTCGGTCGAAGCGTTGAAGCCTTGCGTTTCGTCATTTTCACGCAGCAGGTTGCCCGCGACAACAGCGCCATCATGGCCTGCGTTCGTAGCGATCTGCTTCAGCGGCGCGGTAATCGCCTTGCGGATGATGTCGATGCCCTTGGTCTGGTCGTCGTTGATGCCCTTCAGGCCATCAAGAACCTTGGTGGCATAGAGCAGCGCGGTACCGCCGCCGGGGACGATGCCTTCTTCAACCGCAGCGCGGGTGGCGTGCAGAGCATCGTCAACACGATCCTTGCGCTCCTTCACTTCAACTTCCGAAGCGCCGCCAACCTTGATCACGGCCACACCGCCAGCCAGCTTGGCCAGACGTTCTTGCAGCTTTTCCTTGTCATAGTCCGAAGTGGTCACTTCGATCTGCGCGCGGATCTGTTCAACGCGGGCCTTGATTTCATCGCCTGCACCCGAGCCATCAACGATGGTCGTGTTGTCCTTATCGATGGTCACCTTCTTGGCCTGGCCGAGCATGCTCAGGGTCACGCTTTCCAGCTTGATGCCCAGATCTTCCGAGATCATTTCACCGGCGGTCAGCGTGGCGATATCGCCCAGCATGGCCTTGCGGCGATCACCAAAGCCTGGCGCCTTAACCGCAGCGATCTTCAGACCACCGCGCAGCTTGTTAACCACCAGAGTGGCCAAGGCTTCGCCTTCGATGTCTTCAGCGATGATCAGCAGCGGACGGCCCGACTGCACCACGGCTTCCAAGATCGGCAGCATGGCTTGCAGCGACGACAGCTTCTTTTCGTGGATCAGGATATAGGGATTGTCCAGCTCAACGGTCATCTTGTCGGGGTTGGTGACGAAGTAGGGCGAAAGGTAACCACGGTCGAACTGCATGCCTTCCACGACATCAAGTTCGAATTCGAGACCCTTGGCCTCTTCCACGGTGATCACGCCTTCCTTGCCGACCTTTTCCATGGCTTCGGCGATCTTTTCGCCAACTTCGATGTCGCCATTGGCCGAAATGATACCCACCTGGGCGATTTCCGAAGAACCGGAAACGGCCTTCGAACGGGCCTTGAGGCTTTCGACAACCTTGGTCACGGCCAGATCGATACCGCGCTTCAGATCCATCGGGTTCATGCCAGCGGCAACCGCGGTCATGCCTTCGCGCACGATGGCTTGCGCCAGAACCGTGGCGGTGGTGGTGCCGTCACCGGCAGCATCGTTGGCCTTGCTGGCAACTTCGCGCAGCATCTGCGCGCCCATGTTTTCGAACTTGTCCGTCAGTTCGATTTCCTTGGCGACGGAAACGCCGTCCTTGGTGATACGCGGAGCGCCATAGCTCTTGTCGATCACCACGTTGCGACCCTTGGGGCCCAGCGTGACCTTCACAGCATTGGCGAGAATGTCGACACCGGCGAGAATGCGTTCACGCGCATCGCGTGAAAAGCGTACGTCCTTGGCAGCCATTTTCTAACTTCCTTATGTATGGGATTAAGACGGGAACGGGGATCTTCAGGCGATAATGCCGAGGATGTCCGATTCCTTCATGATCAGCAGGTCTTCACCATCAACCTTAACTTCGGTGCCAGACCACTTGCCGAACAGCACGCGGTCACCAGCCTTCACGTCAAGCGGGGTCACCTTGCCATCATCGGCGCGGGCACCCGAACCAACCGAAACCACCAGACCCTCGGCGGGCTTTTCCTTGGCGCTATCGGGGATAATGATGCCACCGGCGGTCTTTTCTTCAGCTTCGACACGGCGAACAAGCACGCGGTCGTGCAGCGGGCGAAAAGCCATAGCTATATTCCTCTCTCTACGAGTTGCACATGAGATTGGCACTCTCGGGAAGAGAGTGCCAGCGAGGCGGATATGGGTGGGGCTTCGTGCCGCGTCAAGGGTGGCAAGACGCGGAAAAGAGATTCTTTTTTGTTGGTACCGTCAGGCCGGATGGCTTGGCTACACGGAAACAAAAATCCCCAACCGATCCCGCCGGTGCCAGCGCCACAGCAGGAGAGCGGCGACGACGACGAGACCGGTCATCAGCCCTATCCATACGCCCAGCCCTTCTAAGGGCGTGCCAAGTCCCAGTCCGGCGGCGGTGGTGAAGCCCGCCAGCCAATAACCGGCCAAGGCGATCACCATCGGCATGCGCGTATCGTGTAAGCCCCGCAGCGCCCCGGCGGCGACGGTCTGCACACCGTCAAACAGTTGGAAAGCAGCGGCCACGATCAAAAAGCGGGTGGCATAGCTGATCAGCAGCGCGTTTTCGGGGGCTGCCACATCGACATAGGCCGAGAGGATCAGTTGCGGCACCAGCAGCATGGCGGCGGCGGCAAAGCATTGGGTAGCGAGCGATGTGGCTAGGGCCGTCCACCCGGCGCGCGCTGCGCCGGCGCTGTCGCCCGCGCCATAGTGAAAGCCCACCCGGATCGTGGCGGCTTGGCCAATGCCATAGGGAATCTGGAAAAAGGCCGCGGCGATTTGCAAGGCAAGGGTGTGCGCGGCCAGTTGCACGGGGGCGATGCGGCCCATCAGAAAAGCGGCGCTGCCAAACAGCGCGCCTTCGGCCACCACGGTCAGGGCAATCGGCACACCCATCCGCACCATGGTGCGCAGCCGCTGCCATTCGGGCCGCCACCAGCGGCCAAACACATGGGCGCGCCGCATCCGGCGGTTGGTCTGGATCGCCAGAACATAGGCGGCCAGCGTAATCGTGCCGGTAATCACGCTGGACAGCGCCGATCCGATCAGTCCCAAAGCGGGCACGCCGAAATGGCCGAAGACGAAGATGTAATTGCCCAGACTGTTGACCACGATGGCCAGCGCCGTGATCGCTGTGGCAAAGCCGGGGCGGCCCATAGCGGAGACAAAACTGCGCAGCACATTGCCCGCAATCATCGGCACCAACGCCAAGCTAAGCACCGATAGAAAACCTTGGGCGCGCATGGCTATCTTGGGGTCTTGCCCGGTTGCCAGCATCAGCGCCCCGCCAAAGTGGCAGATCACTATGCCCGCCAGCGCGCAAGCTGCCGCAAGCCACAGTGCCATACGCAAGGTGCGGCGCACATCGCGCACCGAATGGGCGCGCCTGCCCAGTTCTGCCGCAACCATTGGCGCCACCGCGCCAGTCAGTCCCAGCAGGCCCCAGTTGATGATCGAAAACAGCGCCACGGCAAGGCTGGCCGCCGCCAGTGCCTCTTGCCCCAGCCGGGCGACGAACACCACGTCAATGGCATAGACCGCCATCTGTAACAGGTTGGCCAGCGCCAATGGCCCCGCAAGCCGCAGGGTCGCCCCGATTTCGCTGCGCCAAGGCGAAGCAGCAGTGGCGGATGAGGATGTGGCAATCTGCGACATGAAGCGGCGGGGATAGGCATTTATTGCAGACAGCGAAAGAGCGATTGCTATCTTTGCACCCACGCCGCGCCGCTAGAGCGTTGACGGCGGCCACGGCTGGGGGCATTCTTCAGCAATTCATCCGCCAGGAGCCATAACCAATGCGCCGCGTTCACACCCTTGCTGCCACTGCTCTTTTCGCCCTGTCCGCTTGCGGCCATGCCGATACCGAAGCGGCGAACAAGACGGATACCGCCGAGGCGCCTGCGGCAGAGGCTAGCCCCAGCGGCCCCAGTCTGGCCGATGCGCCGGCCGCCTTTGCCCAGTGCTCAACCTGCCACACGATCCGGGCGGGCGTGAACGCCATTGGTCCCAGCCTTCATGGTGTGGTCGGGCGCAAGGCAGGGGCGCTGGCAGACTATGCCTATTCGCCGGCGCTGAAAGCCTCTGGCAAGGTGTGGGACGAAGCCACGCTCGACACGTGGCTGGCCGGACCGATGCAAGATGTGCCCGGTACTAAAATGACCTACGCAGGCCTCGCCGATCCGGCCAAGCGTAAAGAGATCATTGCATTTCTGAATACGTTGAAGTGATGGGGTGATTGGGGGGCAATCATCCCCCGCGCGGCATGGTGTGTAACGCACCATGCGCGCGCTGATGGGGTCTTATTCCGCGGCGATACCGGCGGCTGAGAACATGTCTTCGACGCTGTCGGCATCCAGCACCAAGCTGTCGTTCGCGCCTTTGGCCTTGCGGCGCTGGTCGAAGCTGGACCACACGGTCTGCCAGTCACCCTTGGTTGCGCCCTTGGAATATTCGGTGGCGCGGGTTTCGAAGAAGTTGGCATGTTCCACACCGTTGAGCAGCGGCGTGAGCCACGGCAGTGGGTGATCGTCGATCATATAGACTGCGGGCAGGCCCAACTGGCTCAGGCGCCAATCGGCGATGTAGCGGATGTAACGCTTGATTTCCTTGGCGCTCATGCCGGGCACCGGGCCTTGTTCAAAGGCCAGATCGATAAAGGCATCTTCGAGCCGCACGGTCTTTTGGCAGCAATCGATGATGTCTTCCTTTACTGCCTTGGTCAGGCAGCCGCGTTCTTGGACAAAGGTGTGGAACAGCTTGGTGATGCCTTCGCAGTGCAGCGTTTCATCGCGCACAGACCACGTGACGATCTGGCCCATCCCCTTCATCTTGTTAAAGCGCGGGAAGTTCATCAGCATGGCAAAGCTGGCGAACAGTTGCAGTCCTTCGGTAAAGCCGCCGAACATGGCCAAGGTGCGGGCAATGTCTTCGTCGTTATCAACGCCAAAGGTGTGCAGATAATCGTGCTTGGCGCGCAGTTCTTCGTATTCGAGGAACATGCCATATTCGCTTTCGGGCATGCCGATCGTGTCAAGCAAGTGGCTGTAAGCCGCGATGTGCACCGTTTCCATGTTGGAAAAGGCAGCCAGCATCATCTTGACTTCGGTTGGCTTGAACACCCGGCCATATTGCTCGTGATAGCAGTTCTGCACCTCAACGTCCGCCTGGGTGAAGAAGCGGAAGATCTGGGTGAGCAGGTTGCGCTCGTTCTCACTGATCTTTTGTGCCCAGTCGCGGCAATCCTCACCCAAAGGTACTTCTTCGGGCATCCAGTGCACCTGCTGCTGGCGCTTCCAGAAATCATAGGCCCACGGATATTCAAAGGGCTTATAGGTTTTGCGGGCTTCAAGCAGCGACATGGATCAAGTCCTCTAACGAAATATAGGCGGCGGGTACGGACATTATTTCCAGAACCAGCGGGGTTTAAGCGAGCGGGCAGCGCGGTTGCGCCACATCATGATGTACATCCACAGGCCAGAAAAGCTGAAGAACACCATGGCCAAGCCCGAAAGCGTGGCCACGATCACCCCAGCCGGGCCAAAGCTTTCGCCCGAATGAAGGTGGTGGAACAGGCTGGTCAGGGCCTTCAGTCCGCCCGGCTTTTGCTTGGGGCGGCAGGTGTAGTCGGGCGGGCAGACGAAACCAGCAGGTTGGGCCATTTCGGCCTTGGCCTCTTTCGCTTCACCACCAGCGACCAGTTCGCTTAGCGGTTGGATTTGGCTCAGCACGCCGGTCACAGCGATCCACAGCAGGAACACCCCGAAGGTAACCGAAAGCCAGCGGTGCCATTTGCGCATTACAGCGTCACCAAGTCTGATGCTGGCGAGACCATTACTGGCAGGCCAAGCATTCTTCGTAATCGGTCTGGGCGGCCAGTTCCATCACCGGCGCTTCGGCGGTGTTATCCGCCTCTACCCCGCCGGCAAAACCGGCGCGCTGCACCGATTTCGAGCGCAGGTAATAAAGCGACTTGATGCCCTTTTCCCAAGCCTGGAAGTGAAGCATCATCAGATCCCACTTATCGACATCGGCCGGGATATAGAGGTTCAGCGACTGGGCCTGATCGATATAGGGCGTGCGATCAGCCGCGAATTCCAGCAGCCAACGCTGATCAATTTCGAAGCTGGTCTTGTAAACCGCCTTTTCTTCGGGGCTCAGGAAATCGAGGTGCTGAACCGAACCGCCGTGTTCGAGGATCGAATTCCACACATTGGTCGAATCCTTGGCCTTCGCCTGAAGCAGCTTTTCCAAATAGGGGTTCTTGACCACGAAAGAGCCTGACAGGGTCTTGTGGGTATAGATGTTCGCCGGGATCGGTTCGATGCAGGCGCTGGTGCCGCCGCAGATGATGCTGATTGATGCGGTGGGGGCAATCGCCATCTTGCACGAAAAGCGCTGCATCACGCCCATATCGGCGGCATCGGGGCAAGCGCCGCGTTCTTCAGCCAGCATCATTGATGCTTCGTCAGCCTTGGCGGCGACGTGGCGGAACATCTTCATGTTCCACGCCTTGGCCATGGCGCTTTCAAAGCCGATACCCTTGGCTTGCAAGAACGAGTGGAAGCCCATCACGCCCATGCCTACTGAACGTTCGCGCATGGCGGAATATTTGGCGCGGGCCATTTCGTCAGGCGCGCGGTCAATGTAATCCTGCAGCACGTTATCCAAGAAGCGCAGCACGTCTTCGATGAACAGCTTGTCTTCGTTCCACTCATCCCACGTTTCAAGATTGAGCGAGGACAGGCAGCAGACCGCCGTGCGATCATTGCCCAGATGATCCCGACCGGTTGGCAGGGTGATTTCCGAGCAGAGGTTCGATGTGGAAACTTTCAGCCCCAGATCGCGGTGATGCTTGGGCATCGTGCGGTTCACGGTATCCGAGAAGACGATATAGGGCTCACCCGTGGCCAAGCGGGTTTCCACCAGCTTTTGGAACAGCGAGCGGGCATCAACCTTGCCGCGCACCGAGCCATCCTTGGGGCTCTTAAGGTCGAATTCCGCACCATCGGCCACAGCCTGCATGAAATCGTCGGTCAGCAACACGCCGTGGTGCAGATTAAGCGCCTTGCGGTTGAAATCGCCCGAAGGCTTGCGGATTTCGAGGAACTCTTCGATTTCGGGGTGCGACACATCCAGATAGCACGCCGCCGAACCACGGCGCAGCGAGCCTTGGCTGATCGCCAAGGTCAGGCTGTCCATCACCCGGACGAAAGGAATGATGCCGCTGGTCTTGCCATTGAGGCCCACCGGTTCACCGATGCCGCGCACCTTGCCCCAATAGGTGCCGATGCCACCACCGCGGCTGGCCAGCCAGACGTTTTCGTTCCAGGTGCCGACGATGCCTTCCAGGCTGTCTTCGACCGAATTGAGATAGCACGAGATCGGCAAGCCGCGTCCCGTACCGCCGTTCGACAGCACCGGGGTGGCGGGCATGAACCACAAGCGCGAGATATAATCATACAGCCGCTGGGCATGGGCTTCATCATCGGCATAGGCATCGGCGACGCGAGCGAAGAGATCCTGATACTTTTCACCGGGCAGCAAATAGCGATCGTCCAGCGTGTCCTTGCCGAAATCGGTCAGCAGATCATCGCGGGCGTGATCGGTGACGATGGTAAAGCGGCGGTCCTGAACTGATTTGGAATTTTCCGGCTTCTTCGCGGCCTTGGCCACTTGCTTGATCGCACCAGCCACGGCTTCTGCCCCCAGCTGCTGCACGAGCAGATCGGCTTGGACTGTATCTGTCATGGGCATAGCAGGGCGATCACCCGCCTCCTTTGCCTCGGGAAGGGTGGCTTCGGTCTCGACAGTTTCAACATCACTGCCTGTCACGGCATCATCCCCAGTCCTAAAATCCACGGTAGTCAGCCCCTTTGGAACGCTGGCCGCTCACACGGCCGAATTGTACTCTCGTCATCGAATCAGAGGGCAAGTGCACACGATATCAGAGAGGGGAATGGTCAGGTAGAACAAAAAGGGAAAACTTATCCCCGATCTATCCCCCGAATTTCCTCTTCGGCATTAGGCACTATCCCGAATCAGCCTTGCCGCCGCCCCTTGCTGCGTCTCGTGCTGAAACTAGGTCTTGTAGGTCCCCCCAGTGATCGAACCACTATCCATAGTGCCTTATCCTGATTCGGGCGCAAGGGGGTAAATTGCGCTTAGCCTGTGGATGACATTAATTTGGGGGTCGTTTTGTCTTTGCCGAACAGGTTGCAGTGCAGCGACGCGTAGGAATTCTGCGACTGCGGCGCTGCGCAAGAGTCAAAGTGAATCTGTGAAAAAATTTTTGTCCGGAGAGATCGCTGGACCGGCCTTGACTAACGATAGAATCGGCAAGTGTAACAATCTTGCTGGAATGCGCCACGCGGTGCATTGTGGCGGTGAAACATCACCAAGGTTTGGAATAAGGATACCGCGATATGTTTAACCTTATCGGCGCCATCATTTCGGGTCTGCTGATTGGTCTTGCCGCCCGTTTCATCTATCCCGGCGATGTGCCGATGGGCTGGCTGATGACCATACTACTGGGTATCGGCGGATCGTTGCTTGCCAGCCTGCTGGTCGGTGCGGGCACGGGGGGCTTCAAGCGTGGGGTAAACCGCCCTGGCTGCCTTGCTTCGATGCTGGGGGCTGTGGTGCTGATTTATCTGGGGCGGCATTTGGGCTGGCATTGATGGGGCGCTCAGCATCTTGCGAGGGGCTCAGCATCCTTCGACGGGCTCAGGATGAGCGGGGTTAATTCCCAGCCCACTCCCTATCCCCGCTCATCCTGAGCCCGTCGCAGGATGTCGCACGCCCCTCACCTCGCTAACCGGCTTCTTCTGCTACCCCAGCGATCAGATCGGCGATGCGATCAATGAGCGGCAGGGGCAGATCGTGGCCCATACCGGGAAAGGTGTGCAATTGGGCACCCTTGATGCTGGCGGCGGTATCGTGTCCGCCCTCTACTGTCAGCAGCGGATCGTCCTCGCCGTGGATCACCAAAGTGGGGACAGCTATGCGGCGCAGACGTTTGCGGCGATCACCATCGGCCAGGATCGCGGCATATTGGCGGGGGGCACCGCTGGGGTGGAAACTGCGGTGATATTCCGCCTCAAGCCGTTTTTGGCGGCGATCCAGATCAGCCGGATAGCCCGGGCTGCCAATCACGTCGGCGCGATAATGGCCGATGGTGACATAGTCCTCTAACTGAGCGGGCGCGGGAACCGGCGCGGTGAGCGCCTTCATCGCTTTATCGCTTGGCTTGGGCAATTTGGGATTGCCGGTGGTCGACATGATTGAGGTTAGCGACAGCACCCGATCGGGCCATGTAGCCGCCACCAATTGCGCGATCATCCCGCCCATCGAAACGCCAACGATATGCGCCTTTGCGATCCCCAAGGCATCAAGCAAGCCCAGGGCATCGGCGGCCATATCGGTCAGATGATAGGGCAGGCGCGGCTTGAGGCCGATCAGCTTTGCCAGCATCAGGCGTGGGAAGTTGGGGCGTCCAGCATGGGTGAACTTTTCCGATAGGCCGATGTCGCGATTATCAAAGGTGATCACCCGAAAACCGCGCGCCACCAAGGCGGCGATCATTTCGGTGGGCCACAGGGTTAACTGTGCGCCCAGCCCCATGATCAGCAGCATGGGCGGCGCGCCTGGATCGCCGTGGCTTTCATATTCGATGGCAATACCATTGGTTGTGATTTGCGGCATCGTGCGATCCTTTGTTGTGCCGGGTTAGGGCACTAGAACAGTGTCGTAAGCCTGCGGCCGGGTCTCGGGATAGTCCAGCGTATAATGCAGCCCGCGGCTTTCATGACGGGCCAAGGCTGATTTGACGATCAGATCGGCACATTGCAGCAGGTTGCGCAATTCGATCAGATCGGTGGAAACCCGGAAGTGGCCGTAATAGTCCTCCACCTCGTCAAACAGCAGCTTGATCCGGTGGGCGGCGCGTTCCAGCCGTTTGGTGGTGCGCACGATACCGACATAGTTCCACATTAAGCGCCGGATCTCGGTCCAGTTCTGCTTGATAATGACTTCTTCGTCTGAATCGGTCACCCGGCTTTCATCCCAGGCGCGGACTGATGGCGGGGCGTCAAAGCTATCCCAGTGATCCAGAATATGCGCGGCCGCCGCCTCGCCAAAAACAAAGCACTCGAGCAGGCTGTTGGAAGCCAGCCGGTTGGCCCCGTGCAGGCCGCTTTCGGTGCATTCACCCACAGCATAAAGCCCCGGCAGATCAGTGCGGCCATCCAGATCGACCAGCACCCCACCGCAGGTATAGTGCTGGGCTGGTACTACCGGGATCGGCTGGCGGGTCATATCGATACCCAGCTTCAAGAGCTTTTCGTGGATTGTCGGGAAATGTCCCTTCACGAAATCGGCATCCAAGTGGCTGATGTCGAGATGAACATAGTCGAGGCCAAAGCGTTTAATTTCGGAATCGATGGCGCGGGCTACGACATCGCGCGGCGCCAGTTCCAACCGATCATCAAAGGCGGTCATAAAGCGGTGGCCAGTGCGCGGGTTCAGCAGGCGCCCGCCCTCGCCGCGCACGGCCTCGGTGATCAGGAAGTTTTTGACATCCAGATTATAGAGGCAGGTGGGGTGAAATTGCATCATCTCCATGTTCGATACCCGCGCCCCTGCGCGCCAGGCCATGGCAATGCCATCCCCAGTGGCCCCGCGCGGCGCGGTGGAGAATTGATAGACCCGCCCGGCCCCGCCGGTCGCCAGTATAGTGGCTGGGGCGGTATGGGTTTCCACCTTGCCGGTCGCCGCGTTCAGGGCATAGACGCCCCATACCCGCCCCGATCCGGAATAGCGTTGTTCGTGTTGCCCGGTGATCAGATCGATGCACGATCGGCCCGGCAATAGTGTGATATTGGGATGGTTTTGCGCCGCCCCCAGCAGGGCTGCTTCTACGGCCCAGCCGGTTGCATCATCAACATGGACAATGCGGCGGTGTGAATGGCCGCCCTCGCGGGTGAGGTGAAGGTTGGCGCCATCGGTGTTGAACGGCACGCCCAGCGCCATCAGCCGGGCGATGGTCTCTGGCGCGCGTTCGATCACGAACGCTACCGTTTCCAGTCGGTTCAGACCGGCGCCTGCCACCATGGTGTCATTGATATGATCGGCAAAGGTATCGCCAGCATCCAGCACGGCGGCGATCCCGCCTTGGGCCCACGCGGTAGAGCCGCCGGTCAGTTCCCCTTTGGCCAGAACCAAGACCTTGCGCTGATCGGCCAAGGCCAAAGCTGCGGTTAGCCCGGCGGCACCTGATCCAATAATGATAACGTCGGGGGTCAAGCCGCCCCCGTCGTCGTCAGGCTGACGAAAACATCTTCCAGATCGGGTTCGCGGGTGGTCACATCCACAATCGCCAGCCCCTGTCCCTGCACCATGGCCAGCAC
>JBEGLE010000012.1:0-3950 GCA_041183725.1 Pseudomonadota bacterium
GTTAGACTGGACCCAAGCCCCCGCCGCCCGGGTTGCCCATGCGCGCGAGGATCATTTGCTGCCGCTGATGGCAGCGGTTGGCGCGGCTGCCCAAGCGGCGGGAACCTGCGTTTATCATGAACAGGCTTTTATGGGCGCGGTAACCGCATCCAGCTTTCGCTTTGGCTAGAGCGCCGATTTAGCTGGCTGAATCGAGCACATAGCCCATGAACCGCACGGTGCGGATCGGATCGGCAGCGCCGCGGCTCACCAATGCACGACGCAGGCGGCCGACCCAGACATCGATGGTCCGTTCATCAATATCGCTATCATCTTTCCACAATGCGGCGATCAGTGCGGCACGCGAATGAACCCGGTTGGCGTTCTGGAGAAAGAAAACCAGCAGACGAAATTCATTGGGGCGCAGCGGAATGGTGATCTCACCAATCCGGGCGCGATGGGCAGAAAGATCGACGATCAGCTTGCCTAATACCAGTTGCTGATCTTGGCGCGGTGCTGCAGCTGGCAGGCTCGGCGCCGGAATGGGAGCGGAGGTATAGGATGCGGCATCCCTGCTATTGTGATTGGGGGTAATGCGGTCGCGCAGGCGGGCAAGGTCAAGCGGCCCCACCACATAGTCATCCGCGCCGGCAGCAAGCGCGCGGCGGCAGGCATCGCCGTTAAAGGCATCCATAACCATGGTGATGTGGGCTTGGCGCGTGGTGGGCGCTTCACGCAAGCGGCGGCACAATTCCAAGCCAGAGAGATTGGGGCAAAGCCAATCGACAAAGGCCCAGCCTTTTCCCGTCAGCGGCTCTGCCGGCGGGCGATCATCCAGCGTCACCACGCGCCAATCTGGCTGATTGCGGGCAATGTCTGCCAGCAATGTTTCGGAAGGTGAGGTGAGGAGCAGAGTGATGGGCTTGTCCATGATCATGACGCAGAGGTTTCAGGATGAGGACAAGCAATAGTCAGAGAAAATGACGGTTGCGTGACATGGTGTGCGAAACTTGGGGCTTGCTGTTTGCGTGATATTTCAGGCAAATAGGGACCTGAGAGGAATTCATTATGCGGTTGCTCACACTTGTTCCCTTGGTGTTTGGCCTGATTTCGGCCCCGGCCATGGCAGAGCGGCTGCAATTTGATCATCGCCTGTCCCCACCGCTTAAAGCCGTGCTGGATAGCGGGCGCGAAGATCTGGTGCATTTTGATGCCAGCAACCCCAAATACGTGGTCGATCAAATCGTCGTGCGCGGATCATCGATCACCGATTGGACGGCTCTATTTGAAATTATCGCCCGCTCGCCCAAGCGGGACATGATGACAGCCGTTGATTGGATGGCTGAATTGCGGGCGCGGGCCGATAGTCTGTGCCCCAATACGATTACGGTTATCGCGCAGGATGATCATTCGATCACGTTCCAACGCCAGTCTCGCGCCTGCCCAGCAGAGCGCGCTGAGACCGCTCTTTATCGCATCGTTGCGGGTAAGCGGTCGCTGTTCTTGCTCGCGGCGCTGGAAAAAGGGCCGATGGATGGTGCAACGCAGCAGCAATGGCTGGCCGTATTACAATCAGCCCATCTCGATTGAGGGTGATCTTGACGGGGTGATTCTGCCAATATCGGCGAAAGGGCGGGCGCACCCTTTCGCTTGAGTGACATATAACTGTCACAAAACTTACTCAAAACCGACATCTCACATCCCTAGAGGCGATTGCGACGCTGGTTATCGCGTGATTCGTTCACGGATTCGCGCTGGCGTAAGAATATGATTGCCAAACTTAGACCAATTCTCGGGGAAATATCCATGAGCCGCCTTTTTACGCGTTCGACTGCATCAACAGCCGCCCTCGCGCTTTCGCTTGCCTTTGGCGCTGCGACTGCTGCTGAGGCCCACATCTCAGTCAGCGAAACCGCCGTCACTGTAGCTGCCGCCGATGAAGGTGCCGAAGCGGCTCCGGCTGACAACTCAGGCCTGACCGAAATCGTGGTGACTGCCACCAAGCGCGAAACCAACCTGCAGAAGACGCCAATCTCGATGTCCGTCATGGGCACCGAAGATATGGAACGTCGCCATGTTGATAGCCTCTATGATCTGGCAGACGGCGGCGTGCCTTCGCTGCGTGTTGCCACTTTCGAAGCCCGTCAGTCGGCTCTGACCATCGGTATTCGCGGTATCGTTCCGCTTGATGCGAACCAGCCTGCGCGTGAACAGGGCGTTGGTATCTATATCGACGGTGTATACCTTGGTCGTCAGCATGGTCTGAACGCTGGTCTGTTTGACATTGCCCGCATCGAAGTTCTCAAGGGTCCGCAGGGTACGCTGTTCGGTCGCAACACCGAAGGCGGCGCACTTTCGATCGTGGCCAAGGCACCGACCGGTGAACTGGGTGGCCGCGTCAGCGCCGGTATGGGCAATTATGGCTCTTATACAGCCGACGCCCACGTCGATCTGCCGGAAGTCAGCGGCATCAGCGTTAAGATTGATGCTGTAAAGCAGTATCAGGATGCCACGACGAAAAACCCGCTCGCTGGGCAGACCGGCTGGAACTATTATGATCGTCAGGGTCTTCGCCTTGCCGCGCGTTGGAAGCCCACCAGCGAAATCACTGACGATTTTTCGTATGACGTGGCGCAGGACAAGAACACGCCGTTCTACAGCCAACTGCTGAACTACAACCCCCAGAACTGTGCGGCTTCGACCACGCTGGTTGCGTCTGGTTGCGTTCTGCCCGGCACTAACTTCACCGGCGGCCTGACCGGTTCGGTTAAGGCGCTTCCGGCTGGCGTTGTGGTTAATGGCACATCGCGCATGGACGTTGCTGATATCGGCGTGCCGCAGCAGCCCAGCGTTGATAAGACCCATGGCTTCACCAACACTCTGAAGTGGAAGGTTTCGCCTGAACTCGAACTGCGTTCGATCACCGCATGGCGCGGTGTGACGGCAACCCAGTGGGATAACTCGGGCGGCTATCACCGCACGCCGCTGGTGACGATCTCGGCATCGTGCACCACGGCCGCACCCTGCGCCTTCAGCCGCTACAGCTTGGCTGATCTGCGTCAGGCACAATTCAGCCAGGAACTGCAGGCCGTTGGTTCGATCGCTGATGTCGATTATGTCGCGGGTCTTTACTACTTCAACGAACACGTCAGCGATGATGCGGCCACACCGAATTCGATGGGTGCCGTTGCCGTGCTGAATAGTGCAAATGCCGTTATTGGTAACACCTACACGACCATCCCGTTCTGCACTGCAAGCACGCCAGCATTCGTCGGCAGCGTTGTGAATGGCTGCTCGATCGACCGTGCTTCGGAAGTCCGTTCCAAGAGCTATGCCGCCTATGGCCAGCTGACCTGGAACGCCACGGAAGCGCTGCACATCACGGTTGGTGGTCGTTACACGCATGATAAGAAGCAGGGCGTCCTGCATTACTCGCGTAACATTAACTACGATACCAACACGGCCACCGCTGCTGCCAACGGTTATGCACCGCTGGACAAGACTTGGAACCGCTTCAATCCCATGGCGACTGTTGCTTATGATGTGAGCGATACCGTTCACGTCTATGCCAAATATGCCACGGGTTACCGCGCCGGTGGTGCCAGCTCGCGTACGACCGAATACAAGGCCTTCAATCCGGAAGACGTGAAGTCTTACGAAGTGGGTCTGAAGTCTGATTTGTGGGATCACAAGGCCCGCTTCAATCTTGCTGCCTATATGATGGAACGCAAGAACAGCCAGGTTGACCTTTCCACCATTCAGCCGACCGCAACCGGTAACTTCAACAACCTCGTCACGTTCAACGCCCCCGGTATCACCAAGATCCGCGGCATTGAAGCTGACCTGACCTTGAAGCCCGCCGAAGGCCTGACCCTGAATGCGTCTTATGCCTATACCTACACCGACATTCCGTTGATCCCAGTAACCTATGCTGCTGCTGGTGTTTCGACGACTGTGGACCAAAAGTTCTA
>JBEGLE010000013.1:0-2553 GCA_041183725.1 Pseudomonadota bacterium
TCGCGGCATAGGCGTGTCCCAGATGCAGTGCGCCATTGGGGCTGGGGGCAAAGCGGGTGCGGATCATGGCTGCTTACTCCTGTGGATTGCCGCCCGTGGCAAGGCTTGACTGTATGGGGCGCCCTATGGTGACTGTCGCTATGCTTTGTCACCAAGCCGTCATGTTCGTTTGTCAAAAGGGGCCATGCTCAAGTCGGAGCTAATTGAGCGCGCGGCCCGGTTCCGCAGCGCCGAGGGGGATCCCTCCCGCCATTTGAGCGATTGTCCGGCTTTGGTGCTGAACGCCGATTATACCCCGCTCAGCTATTACCCGCTTAGCCTGTGGCCCTGGCAGACCGCGATCAAGGCGGTGTTTCTGGAACGGGTGGATATTGTTGCCAGCTATCAGCGCGAGGTTCATTCGCCCAATTGGCAGATGCAGATTCCCTCGGTCATCGCCCTGCGCCAATATGTCCGGCCCAGCGAATTTCCGGCTTTCACGCGATTTAATCTATTCCTGCGTGATCGTTTTTCCTGCCAGTATTGCGGATCGCCGCAGAATCTAACCTTTGATCACGTGGTGCCCCGGCGGCTGGGCGGGCGGACAAGCTGGGAAAATGTTGCGACAGCCTGTGCACCGTGCAATCTGAAAAAGGGCGGGCGTACGCCCAAGCAGGCGCAAATGCCCTTGCTGGTCGAACCGATCCGCCCCACCAATTGGCAATTGCAGGAACGCGGCCGAGGCTTTCCCCCCAACCACCTGCACGAAACCTGGCGCGATTGGCTTTATTGGGACATTGAGCTGGAGGGCTAAATCGGGCCTGTCAGCGAATACCCGCCAAGGTTTTCTGGCGCCGCCGTTGCACGGAACTGCCCAGCCCAATCGCTTCACGGTATTTGGCCACGGTGCGGCGGGCCAGATCAAAACCCCGACTTTTGAGCAGATCAACCAAGGTGTCATCCGATAGCACGGCCTTGGGATCTTCGGCATCAATCAACTGGCGGATTGCCGCCTTAACCGCTTCGGCAGATACCGTGCCTTCGCCATCGGCCGAGGCCACGCCCGAGGTGAAGAAATACTTCAGTTCAAACGTCCCGCGCGGGCACATCAGATACTTGTTCGATGTTACCCGGCTGACAGTGGATTCGTGCATGGCTATGGCTTCGGCCACGGCGCGCAAGGTCAGGGGTTTGAGCTGCGAAACACCCTTGCGGAAAAAGGCCTCTTGCTGGCTCACCAGTTCGCTGGTCACCTTCAGGATGGTTTTTTGCCGCTGGTCCAAAGCTTTGACCAGCCAATTGGCATCAGCCAGCTTGTCAGACAGCCAAGCCCGCGACGTCTTGTCATCCGCCGCGCCTTTCATGTCCACATAGTAGCTACGGTTGACGATCAGTCGGGGCAGGGTGGCCTGATTCAACGCAATGTCCCACCCCCCATCGGCACGCGGGGTCACCAGAATATCGGGGGTGACTGGCTCTCCCCCGCCGCGCGCGAACTTCAGGCCGGGTTTGGGATCATAGCTGCGAAGCTCGGCGAGCATATCGGCAAAGTCTTCGTCATCTACGCTGCACATACGTTTAAGACGCGGCACTTCGCCCTTGGCCAGCAGATCAAGATTGTCGATCAGGCGGGCCATGGCCGGATCATAGCGGTCTGCCTCACGCGCTTGCAGGGCAATGCATTCTGATAGGCTGCGTGCTGCCACTCCGGTGGGGTCAAACGATTGGACCAGCGCCAGACCGGCCTCTGCTTGGGCCAGAGCGACGTCCATTTCGGCGGCAAAGTCTGGAAGGGTGCCGATTAGATAGCCAGCGTCATCCAGCCGATCGATCACCCCGCGGGCTATGCGCGCCAGATGGTCATCACGGGTGGCCGGGCCGATCTGGGCTTGGAGATGATCGGCCAAACTGGCCTCTGCACCGCCACGTTCGTCAATGCCGGGGCCTTCCTCGCCGCCATAGCTGGACAGCGCGCCGCCCCAGTCGCCCGTGTCGCGATCCAGATCGAGCGCGCCGGGATCCACATCCAGCGGGCGATCCTCTCCGCCGCGCCCTTCACCGATCAACTGGTCGATGGGCGAACTTTCCAATGTGGTGCGGCGCAGATCGTCTGGCCCGTCAGGCGCAGGATCAAGGGGGCTGGGCGCGGCAATTTCCAGTAGCGGATTGGCTTCCAAGGCTTCGCCGATGAAGGTTTCCACCTCAAGGTTTGATAGCGCCAGCAGCTTGATCGCCTGCTGCAGTTGCGGTGTCATCACCAGCGACTGCGATTGCCTCAGGTCAAGGCGGGGGCCCAGCGCCATCGATCAATTCTGCCGAAGCGCCCCCATCACAGCGTGAAATCGTTGCCAAGGTAAAGCATCTTGACGTTCTGATCTTCAACCATGGCTTCGGGTGAGCCGGCGAACAGCACCTGCCCGCCATAGATCACGCAGGCCTTGTCCACGATATCCAGCGTTTCGCGCACGTTGTGATCGGTGATCAGCACGCCGATGCCGCGGTTCTTGAGGTCTTTCACCAAGTGGCGAATGTCATTGATCGATAAGGGGTCGATCCCGGCAAAAGGCTCATCGA
>JBEGLE010000014.1:0-6815 GCA_041183725.1 Pseudomonadota bacterium
GCGATCGCTCGCACCCAGAATATGGCGTGATTACCTTGCGCTTTCTGCGCAAGACCTCTGCGCCCGGCGGATTGGAGCTGGCCGGTTGGGCCGCGTTCGATGCACAGAACCGGCAGACGACAATCACCCTCTCGAACCAGCGCTATGGCATAGCGGTCAGCGATGCGACCTTCCGTTACAACGATCCGCGCGGCGCGGCTCACCGGTAATCCGCCTCGGTCTGGCGCGATCTGTGCTGCCTAAGCGACAAATTGCGACAATCCTTATGGCTTCGTTCATTGAACAGCAATCGAGGGGCACCTAAATAGCCTTTAACGACACGGCCTGAGGCGGGTTTCCCCCCTGTTTCCCAGACCTCAACACAGTGCCGGATCGTTACAGCGTGACGAACGCGAACAGGACCCTCGCCCCATTTGCCCCGGGGGCGAGGGTTTTGCTTTATGCGCTTGGTGGTTCCCTCGCGCCGCGAAACGCTCTAACGCACACTTCATGCTGAGCATCGCCACCTGGAACATCAATTCGGTCCGCCTGCGCGCAGACCAAGTCGTTCGCTTTCTGTCAGAGCAGGGACCCGATGTCCTGTGCCTGCAAGAAATCAAATGCGCCGAAAACCTCTTTCCGCATGCCGTGTTTGAAGCGGCAGGCTATGTCCACCGCGCCGTGCACGGGCAAAAGGGCTATCACGGCGTGGCCACGGTCAGCCGCATCCCGCTGCGCGAGGTAAGCCGTCACGATTGGCAAGCCAATGGCGAGGCCCGCCATGTGGGGGTGGAACTGCTCGGCCCCGGCCAAGGCATCGTGTTGGAAAACGTCTATATCCCGGCAGGCGGCGATATTCCTGACCGCGAGGCCAACCCGAAATTCGGCCAGAAACTGGATTTTCTGGAACGCATGACCCGCTGGGCGGAAACGATCGACCGGCCAAGCCTGATCGTTGGCGATTTTAACATCGCCCCGCTGGAAAGCGATGTCTACGATCACAAGGCCCTGCTCAAAGTCGTCAGCCACACGCCGCTGGAAGTGGCGACCCTGCAAGGCTTTGCCGATGCCCATGGTTGGGTTGACTTGGGCCGCAAACATATCCCTGCGCCAGAGCGCAATTGGACCTGGTGGTCATACCGCACCTATTGGCAAGAAAAGGACCGCGGCCGCCGGCTTGATCACATGTGGGCCTCGCCGGAATTGGCGGAAAAATCGGTCAGTCACCGCTTCGTCGAGGAAACGCGCCGCTGGGACCAGCCGTCTGACCATGTGCCCCTGATCACCGAGTTCGCGCTTTGAGAGCGACCCGCCGGGTTGCCTTGGCATTGGATGCCTTGCGCCACGGCTGGCCGATAGCGGTCGATGGCGTGCTGCGCCTGTTACCCGCCGAAACCGGCTTTGCCCCCGGCGCCAGCGCCCCGCGCATGCTGATTTCTGCTGCCCGTGCAGTTACTCTCAAGCTGGCCAATCAGCGCGAGGCCGCGACCCCAGAGGCGCCGGTGCTGATCCGCGGGGCCGAGCCATTTGATCTATTGCAGGCGCGGGTACTTGCCGATCCGGCGCTTGATCTGAACCATCCGCTGAAAGGGCCATTTCTAGCCGAACCCATCAGCCATCTGGCTGCCGCGCAAACGGCCATGGCCTTGGCCCGGCTAGCCGGGATATTGCCGGCCTATTTGATCGACCCTTCCGCCGGGGGGGAGGCGCAAGTCGTATCCAGCGGCGATCTCGCCGAATGGCAAGACCCCCGCCACTTGGCCATCGCCGCGCGGGCAAATCTGCCGGTCAGCGCCAGTAGCGAAGGCGAGATCATCGCCTTTCGCAGCAATGATGATCTGCGCGAGCATGTGGCCTTGGTGATCGGCCAGCAAAGCGGCGACCGCGCGCCCTTGGTGCGGCTGCATTCCGAATGCCTGACGGGCGATATTCTGGGCAGCCTGAAATGCGATTGCGGCCCACAATTGGACGCCGCGCTGCATGCTATGGCGCATGAGGCGGAAAATGGGGGCTGGGGCGTGCTGCTCTACCTGCGGCAGGAAGGGCGCGGGATTGGCCTGATTAACAAATTGCGCGCCTATGAATTGCAAGATCAGGGTTTTGATACGGTCGATGCCAACAACCGGCTGGGCCTGCCAAGTGAGGCGCGCGATTTTCCGGTGGCGGCGCGGATGCTGGGTTTGCTGGGCGTTGCGACGATCCGGCTGATGACCAACAACCCTGAAAAGGTAGCGGCTCTGGCGGCGGAAGGGGTGGCCGTGACCGAGCGGGTGCCGCACCAACTGCCCGCCAATCCGCACAATGAACGCTATCTGGCAACCAAGCGCGACCGCTCAGGTCACCTGTTATAACAAGCACTTAAGTAGCGCAGATCACCGCAAGGAAAGCCGCGCCCCAGGCCTCTAGCTTACGGTCGCCAACCCCTGAAATCGCCGCCATTTCAGCCAAGGACGTGGGGCGCAGACTGGCCATTTCGCGCAAAGTGGCGTCGTGGAAAATAACATAGGGCGGCACCCCGGCCTCTGCCGCCAGATCCCGGCGGCGGGCGCGCAGGGCATCAAACAGCGGATCACCCACCGGATTAATGCCCTTAGAATCCTGCTTCTTACGCCGTTCCTTGGCGGGCGGCAGCACCACGTGCAGTGTCACATCCCCCTTCAGGATCGCGCGGGCATCGCCGGCAAGCGCCAGCCCGCCGTGCTCATTTGCAAGCAGACTGCCACGCGCTTGCAAGGCCCTAGCAACCGGCCTGATCAGCCGCGCTTCATCCGCAGTCACAATGCCGAACACCGAAAGCTGATCATGCCCGCGCAGCAAGATGCGATCATCGGTTGCCCCGGTCAGCACTTTTTCCAGATGGCCGATGCCGAAAGCCTGTCCGGTGCGATAGGCGGCGGAAAGCAATTTTTGCGCAAGTTGGCTGGCATCGGCAACATCGGGGGCTTCCAGACAGTTGTCACAATTACCGCAGGTCTCTGGTGGGGTCTCACCAAAGTGGCGCAGCAAAAGCGCGCGGCGACAGGTTCCGGTTTCGACCAGCGCCGCCAAGGCATCAAGCCGGGCACGCTCGCCGCCCCGGCGGGCCTCTTCCACTTCGGCCAAGCGCTGGCGGGCGCGGACAAAGTCTTCGGCCCCCCAGAACATCATCGCCAGCGCGGCATCGCCATCACGCCCAGCACGGCCGGTTTCCTGATAGTATCCCTCCAGCGATTTGGGGATGCCGGCATGGGCGACAAAGCGCACATCGGGCTTATCAATCCCCATGCCAAAGGCCACCGTGGCAACCATCACCATATCTTCGGATGCAACAAAGGCCGATTGGTTGGCGGCGCGCTGTTCTGGCGGCAAGCCCGCGTGATAGGGCAGGACCCGGCGTCCGGCCGGATTATCCAGCCGATCAGCCAGTTCTTCCACCTTGCGGCGGGTGGGGGCATAGATAATCCCCGGCCCCGGATGCTCTTCCAGCAAGCGCTGCAATTGCCGCAGGCCGCTGTCGCGCGGGCGCACGGCGTAGCGGATATTGGGCCGATCAAATCCGGCAACGATCAGCCCGGCGGGATCAATTCCCAACTGCGCCAGCACATCGGCGCGGGTGCGGGCATCGGCCGTGGCGGTGAGCGCCAAGCGCGGTGCCCCGGGAAAGGCATCCATCAGGGGGCGCAAGGTCCGATAATCGGGGCGGAAATCGTGGCCCCATTCGGAAACGCAGTGCGCCTCATCAATCGCAAACAGGCTGACCGGCGCCGAGCCCAACAGGTCGCGGAAATGGGCCTGACTGGCGCGTTCGGGCGCGACATAAAGCAGGTCCAGCGCCCCGGCGCGGAAACGCGCAATCGTCTCCTCGCGGTCCGTATCGGCGCTGGTCAGGCTAGCGGCACGAATGCCATTGGCCTGGGCCGCGCGCAGCTGATCATGCATCAGGGCAATCAACGGCGAGACAACCACACAGGTGCCCGGCCGCAGCACCGCACGCAATTGAACGGGGCGCGTCTTGCCCGCCCCGGTCGGCAGCCCCGCCAGCAGCGCTTCGCCCGCCAGCACCCGGCGCACGACCTGCTCCTGCACCCCGCGAAAGGCGCTGAAGCCAAAGGTGGAGTGAAGCGCGGGTAAAAGATCGGCGGTGTGAAGCACCCAGCGCCTATGGCAGACCTTCGCGCCAAAGAGAAACCGCGCGGCCGGTGATTGCCACCGTTATTGATGCGTCTGGCCAGAGCGGCCCCGCAGATCCTCAATCCAAATTGGGCCGCAGCCAGCGTTCCGCCACAGCCAAGTCCACATCGCGCCGCGCGGCATAGTCTTCGAGCTGATCGCGCCCCACGCGAGCAACGCCGAAATAGGCGCTTTGCGGGTGGGCGAAGTAAAAGCCCGATACGGCGGCGGTGGGCAGCATGGCGAAGTTTTCGGTCAAGACCAGCCCCGCCGCCTCGGTGGCTTTGAGCAGATCGAACAGGATTGGCTTCAGACTGTGATCGGGGCAGGCGGGATAGCCCGGCGCCGGGCGGATGCCGTGATAGACTTCCTTGATCAAGTCCGCATTGCTGAGCTGTTCATCTGGCGCATAGGCCCACAGCGTGGTGCGCACGTGCTGATGCAGCCGTTCGGCAAAGGCTTCGGCAAAGCGATCAGCCAAGGCTTTGAGCAAGATATCGTTGTAATCATCGTGGGCGGCCTGAAAGCGCGCCAGATGCGGTTCGATGCCGTGTATGCCCACGGCAAAGCCGCCCAGCCAATCGCCCGCAGGATCGATAAAATCAGCAAGGCAGAAGTTGGCGCGGCCTTGGCCGTCCTTGTCGCGGCTTTTCTTTATCTGTTGGCGCAGGAACGGCAGGCGCAGACTTGTCTCATTGCCAGCCGGGTGGATCACCACATCATCACCTTGGCGGGCGCAGGGCCAGAAACCGGCGACACCGCGCGCGGTGAGCCACTTTTCCGCGACGATCCTGTCCAGCATGGTCTGGGCATCGGCATAGAGCGCGCGGGCGCTTTCCCCAACGATCGGATCGTCAAGGATCGCCGGAAAGGTCCCCGCCAGCTCCCACGCGCGGAAGAACGGGGTCCAATCGAAACAGGCGCGCAGATCGGCCAGATCCCATGCCGGAAAAGTGTGCAGACCCGGCTGGGCGGGCGGCGGCGCCTTTTTGCTGAAATCGGCGGCAAAGCCATTGGCGCGGGCATCGGCCAGGCTCAGCAAGGCGCTGGCTTCTTTGCCTGCGCGCAGATCGCGCATATGCTGATAGTCTGCCGCCGTGCTGGTGATAAAGCCATCGGCTTGGGTGTCTGACAGCAATTGCGAGGCGACCCCCACCGCGCGGCTGGCATCGAGAACATGGATGACCGGGCCATCATAGGCCGGATCGATCCTGAGCGCGGTATGCAGCTTGCTGGTGGTCGCCCCGCCGATCAGCAAGGGGATGGTTAACCCGGCGCGCTGCATTTCTTCAGCCACGGTCACCATTTCATCCAGCGACGGGGTAATCAGGCCCGAAAGGCCAATAATGTCCGCTTCTTCGCGCAGGGCCGTGTCGATGATCGTTGACCATGGCACCATGACCCCCAGATCGATCACGTCATAGCCATTGCACTGCAAGACCACGCCGACGATGTTCTTGCCAATATCATGCACATCGCCCTTCACGGTCGCCATGATGATCTTGCCCTTGGCCTTGGTGCCCGGTTCCTTCGCCGCCTCGATGAAGGGGATCAGGTGGGCCACCGCCTTTTTCATCACGCGGGCTGATTTGACCACTTGCGGTAGGAACATTTTGCCCGAACCGAACAGATCACCGACCACGTTCATGCCGTCCATCAGCGGGCCTTCGATCACTTCGATCGGGCGGGCAGCGCTTTGACGGGCCTCTTCGGTGTCTTCCACGACAAAGGCATCAATGCCTTTGACCAAGGCGTGTTCCAGCCGCTTGGCCACTGGCCAGCCGCGCCACTCCTCGGCTGCCTTTTCCACTGCCGCATCGGTGCCGCGAAACTTTTCAGCCAGATCAACCAGCCGCTCGGTCGCGCCCTCATCGCGGTTCAGGATCACATCCTCGCAGGCGCGGCGCAGATCAGGATCAATCGTATCGTAAACATCAAGCTGGCCGGCATTGACGATCGCCATATCCAGCCCGGCGGGGATGGCGTGATAGAGAAAGATAGAATGCATCGCCCGGCGCACCGGTTCATTGCCGCGGAACGAAAACGACAGGTTCGATAGTCCGCCCGAAAAGTGAACGTGCGGGCAGAGTTTGCGGATTTCCTTCACCGCTTCGATAAAATCGAGCGCGTAATTGTTATGCTCTTCAATGCCGGTGGCGACAGCGAAAACATTGGGGTCGAAAATGATGTCTTCGGGGGGAAAGCCAATGCCCGTCAGCAGCTTATAGGCGCGCACGCAAATCTCGACCTTGCGCGCTTTGGTGTCGGCCTGACCCTTTTCGTCAAAGGCCATAACCACCACCGCCGCACCATAGGCCATGCATTTGCGGGCTTGGTCCAAGAACGGCGCCTCGCCTTCCTTCATCGAGATGGAGTTGACGATCGGCTTGCCCGGCACGCATTTCAGCCCGGCCTCGATCACCGCCCACTTTGATGAATCGATCATCACCGGCACGCGGGCAATGTCGGGTTCAGCGGCAATCAATTTGAGGAAAGTGGTCATGGCGTGAACCGCATCGAGCAGTCCTTCGTCCATGTTCACATCAATCACCTGCGCGCCGTTTTCCACCTGCTGACGCGCCACTTCCACCGCGCGCGGATAGTCCCCCGCCAGGATCAGCTTTTTAAACGCTGCCGAGCCGGTGACATTGGTGCGTTCGCCAACATTGACGAAGCGGGAAGAGGAA
>JBEGLE010000015.1:0-7076 GCA_041183725.1 Pseudomonadota bacterium
GCAAAGATTGCAATCAATACACTCACCCACCGCGCCGGGATTCTTTTCGGCCGCTTTCACACTGCCACGCGGTTCGCCGCGCCAGTCTTTGTAGGTAACCAGCAGACTCTTTTCATCCAGCATGGCCGATTGGATACGCGGCCATGGGCACATATAGATGCACACCTGCTCGCGCATGAAGCCACCAAACCAGAATGTGGTCGCGGTCAAAACCGCAACGGTGGAATAGGCGATCGAAGGCGCTGTACCAGTCCAAAAGCTATGTTGCAGGCTTGGTGCATCGGCGAAGTAAAAGATCCACGCACCGCCCGTGCTGAAGCTCAGCGCCAGATAGATCGACCATTTCAGCAGGCGGCGGGCGATCTTACCCGGCCCCCAAGGCGCATTTTCCAGTTTGATCTGGGCATTGCGATCGCCATCGATAAGACGATCAACATGCTGAAACAGATCGGTCCAGACGGTTTGCGGGCAAGAATAGCCGCACCAAGCCCGGCCGACCGCGCTCGTCACCAAAAACAGCCCCAGCCCGGCCATGATCAGCAACCCGGCGACGAAGTAGAACTCTTGCGGCCAGATTTCGATCGAGAACATATAAAAGCGGCGATGCGCCAGATCGATCAGAACAGCTTGGTTCGGCGCATAAGGACCGCGATCCCAGCGCAGCCAAGGGGTAATGTAATAGATCGCCAAAGTGACGAACATCACTGCCCATTTGATGCGCCGGAACCGACCGTCGATCTTGCTGGGGAAAACCCCCTTACGCTTTTCATAAAGCCCAGTGGCGACCGGGGCTGGGTTATGCATTGGATTTACCTTGCGTTTCCTCCGGGCGCGACCGTTGCCGGTGGCGCAGAAGCTTCGGGTGCGGGGGCAAACTTTTCGCCGCCACCCAATGAGTGGACATAGGCAGCCAGCATCTTGATCGTCACGGAATCAAGCCGCTTGCCCCATGATGGCATCTGTCCGGCATGGGCGTTGGTGACGCTGGCAACGACATCGGCCTTGGTGCCGCCGTAGAGCCAAATCGCATCGCTCAGGTTCGGGGCACCCACGAGGCGATTACCTTTGCCTTCTGGCCCATGGCATACGGCGCAATTGGCCGCGAAAATAGCCTGACCTGCGGCATTGGTCGGTGCCTTGCCTGACAGGGACAGGACATGGCTTGCCGCGTCATTGACCTGTGCGGGGGTAAGGATGCCATCGCGGCCGAAACTGGGCATCAGGCTCATGCGCGTTGCATCGTCGTCAGCGGCCCGGATGCCATGGATGAGGGTGGTTTCGATCGTTTTCAGATCGCCGCCCCACAACCAGTCATCGTCGTTAAGGTTAGGAAAGCCCTTGCTGCCTGCCGCCCCAGCGCCATGGCACTGAACGCAGTTCACCCGAAAGGCGGCCTTGCCACCGGCAACCGCCGCTTCCATCAGCTTTGGATCAGATTGCAGCGCCTCAATCGGCGTTGCGGCAAGCTGGGCATAAAGGGCTGCGTGCTCTTTTTGTGCTGCGGCGGTGTCATTGGCTAGCTGGCCGCGGCTGGTCCAGCCCCATAGGCCAGCCGTGCCATGATTGCCCAGCGGGATGGCTGGGTAAACGACGACATAGCCGATGGCGAACAGTATACAGGCGTAGAAGGTTAGTACCCACCAACGGGGCAGCGGAGTGTCAAGTTCCTCGATACCATCCCATTCATGACCCATGGTTTCGGTACCGGTGGCTTCATCGATGCGCTTGTCAGCCATTGTCGTCTTCCTCGAAGATCATCGTTGCGGCGGCTTGGTTGCTGGTGTTTGAGCCGGGGCGGAAGGGCCATAGGATGCAGACCACAAAGCCTACGACCATAACCACAAGTCCCCAAGTGCCCGCCAACTGACGAAGGGTGTCATAGGTGACGTTGGAATCGCTCATCGCCCCTTCTCCTTTGCCAGATCTTCCTGAGCCGCAGGGCTGTTGACGTCGACCATGGTTCCCAAAACCTGAA
This sequence comes from Pseudomonadota bacterium, assembly GCA_041183725.1. GTDB lineage: Bacteria > Pseudomonadota > Alphaproteobacteria > Sphingomonadales > Sphingomonadaceae > Novosphingobium. Next base: position 1,976 of record JBEGLE010000015.1, read on the forward strand.
GATAGGCGACCAAAGCATCCATTTCGGTCAGGCGGTTGGGATTGCCATCAAAATCACGCACTTGCGCCTTGGGATAGCGCTTGGCCAAATCGCTGCCAGCCAGCGGATCGGCTTGTCCAGCCAGATCCTCATTGGCCTTTTCAATGTCTTGCTTGGTGTAAGGCACGCCAGTGATTTTCAGCGTGCTGAGTTCACGCCGCATATCGCCGGGTTTCAGATCGGTTTCCGCCAAAAAGGCATAGGGCGGCATGATCGATTCCGGCACCACCGAACGCGGATCGGTAAGGTGCTGGACATGCCACTGGTCTGAATAGCGATTGCCGACCCGAGCCAGATCAGGCCCGGTGCGCTTTGATCCCCATTGGAACGGGTGATCGTACATCGATTCTGCCGCGAGACTATAGTGGCCATAGCGCTCCACTTCATCGCGGAACGGACGGATCATCTGGCTGTGGCAGAGATAGCACCCCTCCCGCACATAGATGTCGCGTCCAGCCTGCTCGAGCGGGGTATATGGCCGCACACCCTTTACCTTTTCGATCGTGTTATCGAGCCAGAACAAGGGGGCAATTTCCACAATGCCGCCAATGGTCACGACAGCGAAGGCTGCCACGGCCAGCAGGGTGATATTGCGCTCCAGCCTAGCGTGGCCAGTGACGGATTCCTTGGCTTTGTCAGTCATGGTTTGTCTCCCTCATTCGGCTGCATTGGCAGGGATAAGCGGGTGATCTTTTGACAGATCATGCGCAGTTTCATCGCCCAGCGAGGTTTCAGCCCGCAGATCGCCAGCAATTGTGCGCCAGATGTTATAGGCCATGATCAAGGCGCCCGAGAGATAGAGCAAACCACCAAAGACACGCGCCACATACATTGGGTGAACCGCCGCTACGGTTTCGACGAAAGAGTTCACCAGATAGCCATCAGCCCCATATTCGCGCCACAGCAGACCTTCGGTCAGACCGGCAACCCACATCGAAGCAGCGTAGAAAACGATGCCAATGGTCGCCAACCAGAAGTGCCAATTGACCATGCGGATCGAATAGAGCCGATCACGCTTCCACAGACGGGGAACAAGGTAATAGAGGGTGCCGAATGTCACCATGCCATTCCAGCCCAAAGCGCCAGAGTGAACGTGGCCGATCGTCCAATCGGTATAGTGCGAAAGCGCATTTACCGAGCGGATGCTCATCATCGGGCCTTCAAAGGTGCTCATGCCATAGAAGGCCAGGCTCCAGACAAACATGCGCAAAATCGGATCGGTGCGCAATTTGTCCCAAGCGCCGTTCAGCGTCATCAGGCCGTTGATCATGCCGCCCCAGCTGGGCATCCACAGCATCACCGAAAACACCATGCCCAGCGTTTGGGTCCAGTCAGGCAGGGCGGTGTAGTGCAGGTGGTGCGGACCAGCCCAGATATAAAGGAAGATCAGCGCCCAAAAGTGGATGATCGACAGGCGATAGCTGTAAACCGGGCGTTGGGCTTGCTTGGGCACGAAGTAATACATCATCGCCAAGAAACCAGCGGTGAGGAAGAAGCCCACGGCATTGTGGCCATACCACCACTGCATCATTGCGCCTTGTACGCCGGCTTGAACCGAAACCGAGTGGCTGCCCAGCATGCTGACCGGGATGCTCAGATTATTGCTAAGGTGGAGCATGGCCACCGTGATGATCATCGCCAGATAGAACCAGTTGGCCACGTAGATGTGCGGTTCCGCACGCTTGGCCAAGGTGCCGACAAAAACAATCAGATAGGCAACCCAAACCACGGTCAGCCACAGATCGACGTACCATTCGGGTTCGGCATATTCCTTGCCCTGGGTGATGCCCAGCAGATAGCCAGTTGCCGCCAGAACGATAAACATCTGGTAGCCCCAGAAGACGAACCGGGCGAGGCCGGGGAAGGCCAGCCGCGCCCGGCACGTCCGCTGCACGACGTAGAACGAGGTGCAGATCAGAGCATTACCGCCAAAAGCAAAGATCACCGCAGAGGTGTGAAGCGGCCTAAGTCGTCCGAAATTGATATATTCGCTGAAGTTCAGCAGCGGGAAGGCCATTTCAAGCGCGATATAAACCCCGGCCAGAAAGCCTGCGAGACCCCAGAAAACCGTCGCAATCACGCCCCAACGGATCACGTCGTCGTAATATTTGCTTTGGTCTTGTGGTGATCGGGCCACGCCGTTGGCCACGGCCGAATAATCGGTGTTGCGCAGGCTAAAGATAAGCCCAGCCAGCGCCGCAAGGGCAACGATGCCCATTTGCACCGCGAAAGCGCCGTCATAGGCTTTTGCTATAGCCAGAATGGCAAAGAGTAACGCTACCAGCCACAAGCCGGCTCGCGAAAAAATGCTAACCATGAGCCTTCCCTCTCACGAAATGTAGAACCAGCCTGAGTTCGGGACTTGTCCCTATCAGACCCTGAGCCTCATCGCCTTGGGCCCATTGCCGCATCGCAACATTGACCCTGATCAATTGTTGGAATGACCTCGATCAATGCCAGTTTGCCGATTGCGCGCCTAACGGATGCCTGACGCCGCGATACACCTGCACGGTGCGGGGATGCGGTTCACTATGAGGGACATATGAAAAAGTTCGCGATCACAGCTGCTCTGGCTGCCGCTTCCGCTCTCGCCACGCCGGCTTATGCCGGTAACGCTGATGGCAAGATTCAGGTTAAGGTTCTCGCCACTGGCGTGCTGGCCGATGGTAAGATTGATACGGTTAATGTTGGTACGGCTCTTGCCGGTGTCGCTTCTCCCAATACCACGGCCAACGACAATGTCGTGCCGACCTTGGCGGTTGAGTATTTCGTTAACCCCAACTTCTCGATCGAAACGATCTGCTGCTTTACCCAGCACCATGTCAGCGTGACATCGGCGGGTAATGTCGCAATCGAGCATGCAATGGATCATGTGCTGATCCTGCCAGCTACGGTTACCCTTAAGGGTCACCTGCCGCTTGGCCCGCTGAAGCCCTATGTTGGTGCCGGTGTGACGGAATTCTTCTTCCTGGGTGAAAAGGCCGGAACTGGTATGGCGGCCGGAACCCAGGCGCATCTCGACAACACTTTTGGTGCTGTGGTTCAGGCTGGTGTTGATATCGCGGTTAATGACGCTGGCATGGGCATTAGCCTCGATGCCAAGCGGTATTTCCTGCGTCCGACCTCGCACTTCTACAATGGCACAGGCACCGAAATTCTCAGTGCCAAGCACAAGCTTGATCCGTGGGTTTTGAGCGCCGGTGTTTCCTACCGCTTCTGATCTCGGTTGATCGGGAATACGGCAGGCTTCCCTCTGCCTGAGATAAGGCGGGTATCGCTTCCGGTTCGCCAGAGCGATGCCCGCCTTGCCCGTTTGCTACGCGTCTGTTAGGCGCGATAGTCTATGACATCCTGCGAACACTGCCTTGTACGTAACCGTGCGATCTGTTCGGCGCTTGATTCCACGGAAATCTCTGCGCTCAATGCGATTGGTCGCCATCGCGTGCTATCACCCGGGCAATCGTTGATCTGGGAAGATGACGAGTCCATTTTGGTCGCCAATGTGATGGAAGGCGTGCTGAAGCTATCCACTGGCACCGAAGATGGGCGTGAGCAGATTGTTGGGGTGGTCTATCCTTCCGATTTCATCGGCCGCCCCTTTGGCGGCAAATCAGGACATACGGTAACCGCTTTGACCGAGGCCAAGGTCTGCGTTTTCGGCCGCCGTGATTTTGATGAATTCGCCCGCAATCACCCGGCGCTTGAGCATAAATTGCTGGAGCGTACTCTTAATGAGCTAGAGCGCACGCGGAGTTGGATGCTGCTTTTGGGGCGCAAATCGGCGTCGCAAAAGATCGCGACATTTATCCTTGATATGTCTGAACGTTTGGTTGAGCTGGGTTGCGATGTGGTGGTAACTGGACCGGCAAACAGGTTTGAACTGCCGTTCTCGCGCCAGCAGGTGGCCGATGTGCTGGGATTGACCATTGAAACGGTTAGCCGCCAATTCACCAGGCTGAAAGCCGAAGGGCTGATTGATCTGCCTTCGCGTCGGGAAATCACGATTCTGGATCGTGAAGAATTGGTCGCCCAAGCCGGCTAAGGCCGACGAAGATCCCGTCAATCCATGGGCCATGCGCCTTGCAAAGATTGCCTGTGGCTTTGCCAATTTGCTGGGATGATTTGCCAAGCTTGACTTGCCTGTGAGGGCGCAAGGCGGCACAAGGGCATCTGAGGAGAAGCACACGATTATGAGCGCTAGCAGCTATCATCGCCCCGTTTCCCGCGCAGAGACAGCAGGTCTGCTTGCAGCCAATCCAGCGGCGCGGATCCTCTCAGGTGGCACAGATCTGATTGTGCAGATGCGCTCTGGCCGGCTTGCGCCGGGCGTGATCATTGATGTGAAGCAGGTGGCTGGTATGCAGGGCATAATCAGCGGTCCGCAGGGTTTTGTGATTGGTGCAGCAACCCCTTGCACTGCGCTAATGGATGATAGGGCTCTATGCGCGGCTTGGCCCGGGGTAGTTGAGGCGGCAAACCTGATCGGTTCGGTTCAGGTCCGCAATCGCGCCACCATGGCGGGTAACCTGTGCAATGCTTCGCCGGCTGCCGATTCGGTTCCGGCACTGATTGCTGCCGGAGCCTGCTGCTTGGTCGTCGGGCCAGCGGGTGAACGGGTGGTGCCTGTGGCGGATATTCCTGCCGGGCCCGGTAAAACCACTTTGGCGAGCGGGGAGTTCGTTGCTGAAATTCGTCTGCCAGCGCGGCCTTTGGGAGGGGGAGATGCCTATTTGCGCTCTACCCCGCGCAGTGAAATGGATATCGCCGTGGTTGGCATCGGCGCGGCGCTGGTGATCGATGGAGCAGGGATCTGCACGGCGGCGCAGATTGCGCTAGGTGCAGTAGGCCCCACTGCAATTGTAGCGAGCGAAGCGGGAGCGGCTCTAATCGGCACCAGGCTGGATGATGCCGCCCTAGAAGCCATGGCAGCGGCGGTTCGCGCCGTTTGCCGGCCGATTGCCGACAAGCGGGGCACGGCAGAATATCGTACGGCCATGGCCGGTGTCTTGTCCCAACGCGCGGCTCGGATCGCCGCCGCCCGCGCAAGAGGTGAAGCATGAGC
>JBEGLE010000016.1:0-10932 GCA_041183725.1 Pseudomonadota bacterium
AACCGGCGATAACCGAGCGCCGATAACCTTCAAGATGTGATCCTGCACCTGCGGCGGCACCCAACTGTGTACGCCGTGGCAGATGATATAATCAAAAGCGCCAAGGTCTTCGCCTATTTCTGTAAAGCTTTGGCACAGGATTTCGGCATTGCTTAGCCCAAGCCGCTCGATCCGCGCCCGGCCAGCCGCCACGTGTGAACGGGCAAGGTCAACACCAACAAAGGTTGCGCCGGGATAGCGAACCGCATGGGGAATCAGGTTGCCGCCAGAGGCGCAGCCCAGTTCCAGAACGCGGGCGTTTTCTAAAGGCGCTGCTTCAAGTCCGAACAGCTTTGCCAAGCCGCCCAAACGCGCTGGCTGGCTTTGGGGAAAGGGCTTTGATTCATAAGGCAGCAAATCATACTTCAGCGCGGTGCGCGCGATGATCGCTTCTAATTCGCCAACGGCAGACATGGCATTAACCCCCTGATTGCAACAAACAAGGTTAGTGCACAACACACCGAACAAGATAGTGTCAAACACTATTCGGAAAAGCGTTAACCATGATTTAACACTTATCTGTTAAGTGCAGGATACCGACACCTGTAGGCAATCTGTACTTATCGCATAAATAATGCCGAAATTTGGCAAAATACCGCGATTCACTTGCGGTAAGATTTGCATAAATGAATGTAATGTTGGTGGAAGTGCGCGCTAGCGCAGTGGTGCCCGGGGACGGAATCGAACCGCCGACACCATGATTTTCAGTCATGTGCTCTACCAACTGAGCTACCCGGGCAGCGCTGCGGCGACGGTCCGGCCAGAAGGCTGATGGACCGGCGAGCGGTTGGAAGCGCGCCTATGGCGAAGGTGCAGCAGCTTGGCAAGGGCGTTTTCGGCGCAAATTGCATTTCTGGGCTGGGTAAGACGCCAATTGTCTCTGGCAAGGAGGGGCCAGCGGGCCTATGGGCGCGGGTATGAATGATCTTTCGCCCAGTCCTTCACCTGTCCAACCGGCCGCCGATCAACCCGTGCGCCAGCGCAAGCCCGACTGGATTCGGGTTAAGGCGCCCACCAGTCGGGAATATGCCGCCACGCGCGATCTGATGCGCGGGCTGGGGCTGAACACCGTTTGCGAAGAGGCAGCGTGCCCGAACATCGGCGAATGCTGGACCAAAAAACACGCCACAGTCATGATCTTGGGTGATGTTTGCACCCGCGCCTGTGCTTTTTGTAATGTCAAAACCGGCATGCCGCGCAAGGTTGATCCATTGGAACCTGATCATGTTGCTGAAGCTGCGGCGCAAATGGGGCTTGAGCATATTGTTATCACTTCGGTTGACCGTGATGATCTGCCCGATGGCGGCGCCGGCCAATTTGTTAAGGTTATAGAGGCCCTGCGCCGCAACACCCCCAATACCACCATCGAAATCCTGACGCCCGATTTCCGCGGCAAAATGCGCGAATCAGTTGAGGCTATCGTTGCCGCTGGGCCAGATGTGTACAATCACAACCTTGAAACTGTGCCGCGGCTCTATCCCACGATCCGCCCTGGGGCGCGTTATTATGCGTCGCTGCGCCTGCTTGAAGAGGTAAAGCGCCACAACCCGCTGATCTTCACCAAAAGCGGGATTATGCTGGGCCTAAGCGAACAGCGCTTGGAAGTGCATCAGGTGATGGACGATATGCGCTCTGCCGGGATCGATTTTCTGACCATGGGGCAATACCTGCAACCCACACCCAAGCACGTGAATGTAGCGGAATTCATCACCCCACAGGCTTTCGCGGCCTATGGCGCGATCGCCCGGGCCAAAGGCTTTTTACAGGTGGCCTCCAGCCCACTCACCCGTTCCAGCTACCATGCTGGTGATGATTTCCAACAAATGCGCGCCGCGCGTGAGGCGCAGCTTGCCAAGGCACGCTGATGCCGGGAATTCGTGAAGTCAGACGGCTGCCCTATAGCGCCGAGCAGATGTATGATCTGGTCGCTGATGTAGGCCGCTACAGCGAATTTCTGCCGTGGATCGTCGCCACCCGTGTGCGATCAGACAGCGAGACGGAAATGGTTGCCGATATGCTGATCGGCTTTTCGGCCCTGCGCGAAAAGTTCACCTCTCGGGTGACTAAGATCAGACCTTCGATGATCAAAGTCCATTATATCGACGGTCCGCTCAGCGATCTGGATAATGTGTGGGAATTCCGCGCACTGGATGAAACAAGCTGCGAGATTGATTTCGCGGTGGATTTCACCTTCCGCAGCGCATTATTTGAAAAAATGGCGGGGCAATATCTTGATAAGGCCTTCCGCAAGCTGGTTGCCGCGTTTGAAACACGCGCTGCCCAGCTTTACGGCAGCAACAGTTCCAGCGCGACCAGCGCTGCCTGAAGCCGTATTTCGGATCGGCTGCCGGGATTAAAGCGCTTTTCCTCGGCAATCGTATCTTCTTCACCGCGGATAGCTCGGGCAAAGACCACGGTTCCCACTGGCTTATCATGTGATCCACCACCGGGGCCGGCAATCCCACTGATCGATACGGCCACATCAGCACGGGAATGGATTATCGCGCCATGCGCCATAGCCCAAGCGCAAGCGATCGAAACAGCGCCAAAGGTTTCAATAATATCGGGCGAAACACCAAGCTGTTCTTGCTTGGCCGCGTTGGAATAGGTGACAAAACCGCGTTCAAACACCTCTGATGATCCTGCGATCTCAGTCAGTGCCGCAGAAACCAGCCCGCCGGTGCAACTTTCCGCCACAGAAATTTTGCGGCCCAAGGCGGCATTTTCTTCGATAACGCGGCGCGCCAAGGCGGTTAGGCTATCGTGAAGCAAGCTTTCAGTCATATGTTAGACCTTGCAGATCGGCAATTTGCCCAGCCGAGCATGCTCGCCCTGCGCCAGAATGCCCAGCGACATCGCAATCAAATCAGCCATATTCTCTGGCGGAAGCGGGGCAATGAGCGCGAGAAAATGATCAACCGCGCCGCAACGGCTGGTGGGCAATTTTTCTGCGACGGCTGCCGCAACCAATCCATCCGCCAATTGCATGATAGAGGCATCGGGCAAGGCCCGCAGGGCTTGGCTCGCGGGGTCAGTGGCAGAAAGCGACATCTTCAGCAGCGCCGCCTTGGTTTCCGGCCAGACAACCACCTTGCGATCCGCATAACGCTTGGCCAGATCATCGCCATTACGCGCGATCCACGATTGCGATCCCAAAACTGGGGCGCAGCGCTGCGTGGTTCCGGTGATCACGCTGGGCAGGGCATAGGCGGCAATCGCGCTAGCCTCGTGGTTTGTCAGACAAACGGGCTCTGCCGCAGCAGCAACCTGCGGCGCGATGAGCGCTAGCGAAGCCGCGGCTAGGATGGCTCTGCTCATTGGCACTCTCTGGCGCATCATCGACTATCCCGTTCAATGCCGAACCAAGCAAGCCATGGCCTGCGCCGCGATACCTTCTCGCCGCCCAGTGCTGCCGAGTCCTTCTGTGGTGGTCGCCTTCACGCTCACGGTGCTGATGTCAACGCCAAGAATCTCAGCCAAGCGGCGGCGCATAGCATCGCGGTGGGGGCCTATCTTGGGGGCTTCGCAAATGATCGTCAGATCCACATTGGAGATGACATAGCCTGCTTGGCTTACAAGCTTAGCCGCATGGTGCAGAAACTGGTCAGAGCTAGCCCCGCGCCATTGTGGATCACTGGGCGGGAAATGCTGACCGATATCACCCTGTGCTATCGCCCCCAGCAAAGCATCGACCAGAGCATGGATGGCCACATCGGCATCGCTATGGCCAGCAAGCCCATAGTTATGATCAATCTTCACCCCGCCAAGACATAATTCTTCACCCTTAACAAGGCGGTGGACGTCATAGCCGGTACCAATCCGCACGGCAGGAGTCTGGTCAAAATCGCTGGCAAAGGTGATCTTTTGCATAGCTTCATCTCCTGGCACCAGGGCCACAGTAAGGCCGCTCGCCTGTGCTACCTGCGCATCATCACCGGCATTCATTGCCCCCTGCCATTGGCGATGGGCAAGCAGGATATCAGCATAACGAAACGCCTGCGGTGTCTGCACCCGGCGCAGGCTTTCCCGTGGGGCAGGGGCCCCCATCAATCCATCCTGATCGTGGGCAAGACTATCCACAACATTAAGCACGGGAACAGCCGCAGGGTAATCTGCCAGCGCGGCCAACACGCGATCAATAACCCCAATTGGCACCTGCGGCCGCGCGGCATCATGGATCAAGACCATAGCGGGCGCATCCGGACTTAGTGCCTCAAGCCCAGAGCGAACCGAATCCTGTCGGGTATCCCCTCCGGTCACCAGCCTGACGGGCAGTCCCTTAAGAACTTGCTGGGCAAGATCGTGTCCGCCTTCGGGAATGCATACAACAATCGGTGAAAATCCGGCCTGCGCCATGGTCTCCACCGAATGACGAACCAGCGGCTTGCCGCGCCAAAGCGCGAATTGCTTGGGCAGGGGCTGGCCTGCACGCAAACCAGCTCCGGCCGCCACAATGACGACAGCAACAGAGGCAGAAGAAGGGGAGGGCAAAGGCATTGTGCGTTCGGGTAATCGCTTGCGGTTCAAGGGGCAATCCACTAAGTGCTGCCTAAATTTTAGGCATCACCATGACTTCGCTTCCCGTTCCCCCTTCGCTGAACCCCATATCGGTTGGCCCGGTGGCCATTGCTTGCCCGGTTGTCCTCGCACCGATGACCGGGGTTACCGATATGCCATTCCGCAAATTGGTGCGGCGTTTTGGTTCGGGCCTGAACGTCACGGAAATGATCGCCAGCCCGGCGATGATCCGCGAAACGCGGCAGTCCCTACAAAAAGCGACATGGGATGCGATTGAAGAGCCGGTTTCGATGCAATTGGTTGGCTGTGAACCCGATCAAATGGCCGAAGCTGCCAAGCTGAATGCTGATCGCGGCGCGGCTATTATTGATATTAACATGGGCTGCCCAGTGAAAAAGGTGGTGAATGGCGATGCCGGATCGGCGCTGATGCGCGACCTGCCTTTGGCCGCTCGACTGATTGAAGCAACGGTTAAAGCGGTTGATGTCCCCGTCACGGTCAAAATGCGGATGGGCTGGTGCCATGATAGCCTTAACGCCCCGGAATTGGCCCGGATCGCAGAGGATCTTGGGGCCAAGATGATTACGGTCCATGGCCGCACCCGCAACCAGATGTATCGTGGCGACGCTGACTGGGGCTTTGTTCGCAGTGTGAAGCAGGCGGTATCGCTGCCGGTTATTGTGAATGGTGACATTTGCGGCGTGCACGATGCTGCAAAAGCCTTGGAACAATCTGGGGCCGATGGGGTGATGATTGGCCGAGGAGCCGATGGCAAGCCGTGGTTGCTGGGGCAGGTCATGCATTGGTGGCGCACGGGCTCGGCGCTGGGTGATCCGGATATCGATACCCAATTTGCGGTGATGATGGAGCATTATGACGCCATGCTCAGCCTCTACGGCAACGAGACAGGCGTCAAAATGGCGCGCAAGCATTTGGGTTGGTACACCAAAGGTTTGCCGGGCTCGGCTGAATTTAGAAATAAAGTTAACTTTGTTGACCAAAGCAATGAAGTTAAAAATCTATTGTCAGAATTTTATGCCCCTTTTTTATCGCGTGAGGCCGCGTGAAGCCGCCCATTCTGTCTGGTGCACCCGATGTGCAAAGGCAGATGTCCAGCTTGGGGCTGGCGGTTATTTTGCTGGGTCCTGATCTGCGGATTGTTCAGGCTAATCCTGCGGCAGAGCAATTCTTTGGCCAAAGCCTGCGCCGTTTGGCCGGCAAGGCGCTTGGCGATCTTTTGGCACTGGATGATCCTCGGTTTTCAGCCCGCCTGACCGAGGACGACGCCGCCATATCGGCGCGCGACATTGCCGCAACTTTACCCGCAATTGGCCCAAAACGGCTAGACATGACTGTGGCCCCCGTAACCGATGAGCCGGGCTGGCGTATTGTCACCTTGCAAGACGCCAGTGGCTCGGAAGCCTTGGGCGATGATCCTGGGCCAGCAGAGGATTCGGTACTCCGTGCCCCGGAAATTCTGGCGCATGAGATTAAAAACCCTTTATCCGGCATTCGCGGCGCAGCGCAGCTATTGGCGCGTAAGCTTACTGACAAAGATAAAGCGCTGACCAGTCTGATCGCTGATGAGGTGGATCGTATCGCCCGCCTGATTGATGAGATGCAGGCGCTTTCCCGGCGCACCATTGAACCGGTAAGCCCCTGTAACCTGCACGAAGCCGTGCGCCGCGCCAAGGCTGTGCTTGAGGCTGGAGGCAAAGGACCAAGGATCGAAGAGGAATTTGATCCTTCGTTGCCCTTGGTCTTGGGAAGCCCGGATGGTCTGGTGCAAGTTTTGATCAACCTGTTGTCCAATGCCGGAGAGGCTTGCGCCTCCATGCCCCGCCCGCGGTTATAGTGCGCACTCGTTATTCTAGCGGTATTCAGCTCCATGCCGCCACTTTTGGCGCCCGAGCCGTCCGTTTGCCAATAGAACTGCGGATCAGTGACAATGGTCCCGGCGTTGATCCCGCCATGCGCGATCACATTTTCGAACCTTTCGTGACCAGCAAAAAGAGCGGGCAGGGGCTGGGCCTTGCTCTGGTGCGCAAGCTGGTACGGGATATGAACGGGCGCATTGCCCATGAACGCGACGAAGCAGGAGGGTGGACGCATTTCCGCCTGCACCTGCCAGTCGATAACAGTGGCAATAGGATCCTATCGCGATGACCGTGCTTTTGGTTGAAGATGACGAATCGATCGGCATTGTCATCACCGCGGCGCTTGAGGCCGAAGGCTATGCTGTAACCCATTGTGACACCTTGGCTCGCCGCGACAACGCTTTGGCAGCTGGTGCGTTTAGTGTCCTGGTAACCGATGTGATGCTGCCCGATGGCGATGGCATTGAGGGCTTGCCAGCTATCCGCGAACGGTATCCCACCATGCCAATTATCGTTCTGTCGGCGCAAAACACGCTCGATACGGCAGTGCGCGCCACCGATACGGGGGCTTTTGAATATTTCCCCAAACCTTTCGATATTGATGAACTGGCACGTACCGTAAGGCAGGCTATTGGCTCTTCCGCCCTAGGCGCTGAGGCTGCTGAGGATGAGGCCCCGCCGCAGGGCTTGCCCTTGGTTGGTCGCAGCGCGCCAATGCAGGCGGTATACCGCATGATCACGCGGGTTCTGCGCAATGATCTGACCGTATTGATTTTGGGCGAATCCGGAACCGGCAAGGAATTGGTGGCTGAAGCCATTCACCAATTGGGCCATCGCCGCACCGGGCCATTTGTGGCGGTTAACACGGCCGCCATTCCGGCGGAATTGATCGAGAGCGAGCTGTTCGGCCACGAACGCGGCGCTTTTACCGGGGCTGTAGCGCGGCACTTGGGCAAATTTGAACAGGCCAATGGCGGCACGCTATTTCTCGATGAAATCGGCGATATGCCGATGGAGGCGCAGACCCGCCTGCTGCGGGCTTTGCAATCAGGCGCTATCCGCCGGGTTGGTGGGCGTGATGAGATCAAGGTGGATGTTCGGATTATTGCGGCCACCAACAAAGCGCTGGAGCCGATGATTGCCGCCGGACAATTCCGCGAAGACCTGTATTACCGGCTTAATGTTGTGCCAATCCTTATGCCGCCTCTGCATGAACGCGCCGACGACATAGATGCCTTGGCGCGGCATTTTCTGGTTTTGGCGGCGAACGAAGGCCTGCCACGGCATCACTTGTCCAGCGATGCCTCTGCGCTTTTGGCCCGCCAGCCTTGGCGCGGAAACGTGCGCGAATTGCGCAACTTTATCTATCGGGCGGCCTTGCTGGCGCGCGAAGACACCATCGATGCCGCCGCGATTGCCCCCTTGCTTGCGCAAATTCAGCGCGAATCTAGTGATGGTCTGGTTCAGGGCGGGGGGCTGGATAGCGCTGTCGCACGCTGGCTAAGCGATCAGGCGCCGTCAGCCGGCACGGTCTATGATGCAGCCTTGGCGGCCTTTGAAGCACCGCTCTTTGCCGAAATTCTGCGCAGCACCGGCGGCAATCAACTGAAAGCTGCGCAGATTTTGGGTATTAATCGCAATACCTTGCGCAAACGGCTGAGCGAACTGGCGCTGGATCCGGATTCTTTCTCACGCGGCTGATGTGGGTATCCCCACATTGCCCTTGCATTTATGCAACAGTCGCGTTGTAACTATGCCACGATGGTAGAGGATCAGGTACAGGCGCGCAAACGGAGCGGTTGGCCACGGTGGTGGCGGCGAATGCAATTGTCTGCCCGCCGCGCCAACTTTTTCGCCATTATGGAAGTTGTGGCTAGTGCCACATTCTTGGCGATGACCATTGTTGCTTGGTTAACGATTAACCGGCCGGCCTCTAATGGTCATCTCTATTCCACCAATGTCACCGCCAGTTTGTTGGTGGGCATGCTCGTACCGGGCATGACCCTGCTTGTGCTGCTCGGTCGCCGTTTGGCCTTGCGACGCGCCGCAGAAACTTTGGGCGGGACTGGCCGGCTTCATATGCAGCTGGTTTTCGTGTTTTCCGTCATATCGGCTATCCCCACGTTGCTGGTGGTGATTTTCGCTTCTTATCTGTTCCAGTCCGGCGTTGAGTTTTGGTTTTCCGATAATTCGCGTGGCCTCTTGGAAAATGCCAACAAATTGGCCCGCGGTTATTATGAGCAAAACGTGCGCGAGGTTGGCAATGAATCAATCGCCATGGCCAGTGATCTGCACGAATACCTTTATCAAGCCCCGATCCTCAGCCCCGCCTTCCGCGAAGGTTATGCCTATCAAGTGCAAAGCCGCAAGCTTGATGAAAGCGCGATTTTGCAAAAGGCACCAGACGGCAAACTGCGCACCGCAGCTGTGGTTGACCCCAAGAACGATGTAACCCGCGAACGCATTCGTCCGGATGTATTGGCACGGATTGAGCATGGCGAGCCCCTGATCGTGCAACCCAGCGCCAACCGGATTGAAGCCGTGACACCGATTGATCGGCAGGCGGGTATCTATCTCTACACGGCGCGCAGTTCAGAGCTTTTGTCTTTCAGCCAAGGCCAGAGAGCAGAGAATATCGTTCGCGCCTATGAAGTACTGACCCAGCGTGCACGTATCTTGCAGTTGCGTTTCAACATCGCTTTGTTTTCTGCCTCTTTGGCGATCGTTGGCTTGGCTGTGTGGTTCGCGCTGCGCTTTGCCGATCGTCAGGTAAAGCCACTTTATCAATTGGTTAACGCCGCCCGTCAGGTGGGTAGTGGCAACTTTTCTCTGCGGGTTGAAGGGCGTACCGGGGCTGATGAAGTTGGCCTGCTAAATCGTGCCTTCAACCGGATGACCGCCCAGTTAGAACGACAAACTCAAGCCTTAGTCAGCGCCAATCAACAATTGCACGAACGCCGCGCCTTTATTGAAGCCGTGCTGGAATCGGTTTCAGCCGGGGTCATTTCAACCGATGGGCAGGGCTTGGTCCAACTGATCAACAGCCCCGCTTTACGTCTATTATTTGAAGGCGACGGTGATAATCCAGTGGGCCTATTGCTCAACGACGTTGCCCCTCAATTGGCTGATTTGGTTGGCGCAGGGCGTGAACAAGCAGTCATTCAATATAGCAAGGGCGGTGACACGCTTACCTTGGCAGTGAAAGTTGCCAAGGATCGCGCCGGGCACGTGATATCATTTGAGGATATCTCACGTCAGGTCCGCGATCAGCGGCAAGCGGCGTGGTCTGACGTGGCCCGGCGTATCGCCCACGAAATCAAAAATCCGCTAACCCCAATCCAACTGGCCACGGAACGGCTAAATCGCCGCTATCGCAAGCAGATAACCGCCGATCCTGAGCTGTTTGAGGAGCTGACCAGCACCATTATTCGCCAAGTGGGTGATCTGCGTAAGATGGTGGACGAATTCTCATCCTTTGCAAGGCTGCCAAAGCCCGTATTCCGCAGTGAAGATCCCATTGATTTGGTTCGCCAAGCCTTGTTTCTTCAAGAAGTGGCCAATCCTCAAATCGCCTTTACCTTCCAAGCTGATGCCGCAATTTTTGAGAGAATTCGCTGTGATCGCCATCAGCTTGGTCAGGCAATGACCAATGTACTGAAAAATGCGGTCGAGGCGATTGAGGCGAAAAGTCAGCAAGCATCGCTGGATTATCGCGGCAAGATCGCTGTTACCATACAACGGGAAACTGAGGCAGTACTGGTAAGCGTCTGCGACAATGGTGTTGGCTTACCGCAAGAACGAGAACGGATTGTTGAGCCCTATGTCACCACTCGCGATAAAGGCACGGGGCTAGGCCTGGCGATAGTGAAACGTATTGTAGAAGAGCATGGCGGGGACATGACATTCAGTTCCCCCGAGAGTGGCGGAACCCAAGTCACTATGCGATTTGCACGCGATCCGATCATCCGTGATCGGTCGTCTGAAACGCCGGCATGACCAGACAAGAGGCAAGACATATGGCGCTCGATATTCTGATCGTTGATGATGAACGTGATATCCGCGATCTTGTGGCAGGTGTGCTGAGTGACGAAGGCTATGAATGCCGCACGGCAGGCGATAGCGAAGCCGCTCTCACCGCAATAGATGCGCGCCGGCCAAGCTTGGTTTTGCTGGATGTTTGGCTGCATGGAAGCCCGATGGATGGCTTGGAAGTGCTGGATGCAATCAAAGCGCGTGAACCGGAGTTGCCGGTTATCATCTTTTCGGGGCATGGTAATATCGACACAGCCGTCTCGGCTATTGGCCGGGGGGCAATGGATTTTATTGAAAAGCCATTTGAGGCCGAACGTCTGTTGCTTTTGGTCGAGCGTGCGACAGAAACAGAACGATTGCGCCGCGAAAACGCCCAATTGCGCAAAAACACTGCGCCTGAATATGAATTTACCGGAAATTCGGCGGTGATCAATCATGTTCGCGCCACGCTTAAGCGGGTTGCAAA
>JBEGLE010000017.1:0-4060 GCA_041183725.1 Pseudomonadota bacterium
AGAATGGGCTGGCCAAGGCAGGTTGGCCAAAACGCAGCAGCAATGATGCTTGGCCCAAATAATTCAGCACCAAGGCGGGCAAGACAAAGGCCAGCCATGAAACGCGGATCGGCGAACGGCCAAAATGGCCCATATCAGCATAAAGGGCCTCGGCCCCGGTCACAGCCAGAACCGCTGAGCCCATAGCCAAAAATCCACGCAGTGGGTCTGTCAGAAACAGAACCACGGCATGATGCGGACTGAGCGCCCCGATCACACTGGGGAATGCGGCAATGCTTAGGCCGCCTAGAATAGCGATAGTCGCGAAATAGAGCAGCATGATAGGCCCAAAGAAGGCGGCGACCTTTTCAGTCCCCCTGCTTTGGATAAAGAACAGCGAAACCAGAATAGCGACCACCATGGGCACCACCAATCGCGCCAAACCCGGCTCATAAACCGCCAGGCCTTCAATCGCACCCAACACGGAAACGGCTGGGGTAATCATGCTATCGCCATAAAATAGCGCGGTGGCAAAAACGCCAAGCAACACGATGCCCGTAGACCAAGTTTTACCAGAAATATGCTGATTAATCAGCGCCAACAGGGCCAGACTGCCGCCCTCACCCTTGTTGTCTGCCCGCATGATGACCGAGACATATTTCAACGTCACGATGATCATCATTGACCAGAACATCAGGCTGACGATGCCAAAGATGTGCGTGCCATCCAGTGGCAGGCGATGATGCCCGGCAAAGGTATCGCGCATGGCATACAGCGGGCTGGTGCCGATATCGCCAAACACCACGCCCATGGCCCCGACAGCCATCTTTGTAAGCGAGCCATTGTGGCCGCTACCCTGATGGGAAACAGAAGATGCTGCCATGTCTTGGGAAACTTTCAAATCGGGATGCGGTTCGCTCATCGTCACCTTGGCCCCAGCGCGTTCCAGAATCGGCCAGAGGGCCTGAACGCTGGCGGCGCTTAGCAATACGCAGCAGTACCTGCAATAATGCTTTATTGCGTCTGCATCATCGCATTTTGGCGTGCTATAAATGCATCAAGATCGGCCAATTGCGCGGTAAGGTCTGCCCGCCAGGGCGCCTGTGGCGGGGTTCGCGCCAACAAATCACCCCAGACCGCCCGCCCTTCAAGCAAACGGCCAGAGCGTGCCAAGGCCAAACCAAGGAAAAATGGCGGCCCTGGGTGGCTTGGCGCAGCCTGTTCCGCCCGGCTAAAGGCAAATAGCGCAGCGGGTGAGAGATTACCTTCGGCGTGCTGCACAAGGGCATTGGCCAGCGAAAGCCAAGCATCACCATTGGCGGGATCCTTCACCACCGCCACCCGCAGCGTTTCCGCCGCATCGGCATATTGCCCGTGGCGGGAAAAAGCATCGGCGGTAACCAACAGGTTATCGCCCATCGGCGCAGAACCATTCAATTTCTGGCGCTCGGCAATCATGGCTGCCGATCCGGCGCCGTCCATCCTCTCAACCGGCGCTTTAGGCGCCCCCGTTTGGGCTGGGCTACCTTGCAGCGCATAGCCAGTCAGCCCAAGCAACAAGGCGATCCCAGTGACTTCCCATAGCTTACGCGGCAATTTCAGCCCCCATGCCAAAACGGCAAAGCACATGATCGCCAAGCCGATTGCCAAGATCAATCCGGTCACGATGCCTCTCCCTTAAAACGGCGTCGAAGCAATAAGCCGGCTAAGGCCAAAAGCAGCAAGGGCGCGGCAAATAGTGGCCACGTAATCGCGGTTACCCGCGGCGCATAGGTGATATAATCGCCATAGCGCGCGATCAGCCACGCACGGATGGCTTCAGGATCTTCCCCAGCCGCTATGCGTTGCCGGATCTGGTTACGCATATCACCGGCCAAAGAGGCATCGGAATCAGCAATCGACTGGCTTTGGCAGGTCAGGCAACGGATCGTAACCATCAGTGCCTGCGCCTTGGCTTCTAATTGCGCATTGTCCAACTGCCGATAGGCATAGGGTGCAGGCGGCATCGTATCATCAGCCTGCATAGGACTGGCCAAGCCAAGGGCCAAGATCAGCAACAGACGCTTCATTGTCCGGCCTCACGCAGTTTTTGCAGCAATAAAGGCACATCTTCTGGCCGGACATCGCCAATATGCTGGTAACGGATGATCCCCTTGCCATCGATCACAAAGGTTTCTGGCACGCCAGACGATCCGATTGCCATCTGCACGGCGCTGACATCATCGCCGCCAATCCGGGTATAGGGATTGCCGTTTCGTGCCAGAAAAGCGGCAAGATCATCTTTATGATCCCGCACCGCGATGCCATCGATCTCAGCCCCTTGGGCCGCTAGCGCTGCCAATTGCGGGCTTTCAGCGGCGCAAGGAATACACCAACTGGCAAACAGATTCAGCAGACGCGGCTTGCCATCGGTCATATGGCTTCGTGACAGCCCCGGCCGCCCCTCTGCCACGGCTGGCAGATCAAATGCCGGCAGCGGTTGTCCGATAAGGCGGCTAGGCACATCCCGGCTGGCTGGCCGCGCTATATTATAGCCCACCAAGGCGACAAACCCTGCGAACAGGGCCAGCGGCAACCAAATGGCCCAGCGCGGGGCCTTGGGGCTATTCTCGCTCATCGCCGCGGCCTATCCCGACGATCGGCTATCTTGCCACGGGCAATGAAGCGGCGCAGGTCGCTCAGCACCCGGCCAAGCAAGGCTAGGGCTCCGCCCAAAGCGATAAGGGCGCCGCCAAGCCAGATCATCGGCACAAAAGGCTTCCACCATAGCCGCAACTGCCAGCGTCCTTGCTCTGCCGCTTCGCCCAGCACGGTGTAAAGTTGGCCATTCCAGCGGGTAACAAGTGCGCTTTCGTTGGTCTGTTGTGGCGGGGTCCAGAAACTGCGCGATTGCGGACGCGCGATGATAGCCGATCCGCCCTGATAGTGGGCTTCCAATTCCCCTTCTAGCGCGGTCCAATTCGGTCCGGCCACCGGCGTGATTGAACGCAGGGTTATCTGCCACGGGCCAACCGCCACCGGCTTACCGATCGGCACGGCAACCAGCCGCTCGGTGGTAAAGGCGCTATCGCAGGCCATGCCAAACAGGGCCACGGCAATGCCAAAATGCGCGATAACCATGCCCCACAGTGGCAGCTTAACCCGCCGCAGATCGCGCCCGCGCAGTGGCAAGAGGCTGGCAAAGGCCAAAGCCGGAGCCAAGGCCAAACCGATAATCGGTAAAACCATACCCGGCGCCAAGGCCAGACCAAGACCACCAGCCAACAAGACCAAAACCACCGGCACAACCATAGCGCCCCGCACCCGCTTGAAACTATCGCGCCGCCAGCGCAGCAGCGGCCCGAAAGCCAGCACCATCAGCATTGGCACAACAAAGAGCGTGGCCATCGGATTGAAATAGGGCGGTCCAACCGAGACCTTTTCCCCCATCGATTCGGTTACCAGTGGATAGAGCGTGCCAATCAGCACGATGCCCAAAATGGCGGATAGCATCACATTGTTCACAACCAGCGCTGATTCCCGGCTGGTCACAGCAAAGCGTTCCCCCTCGGTCACCGTGGCGGCGCGAAGGGCAAACAGTGCCAAAGCCCCGCCGATGTAAATTGCCAGCAGCACCAGAATGAAACTGCCGCGCTTGGGATCAACAGCAAAGGCATGAACACTGGTCAAAATGCCCGACCGCACCAGAAAAGTGCCAACCATCGACATGGAAAAGGCCACAACACCCAGCATCACCGTCCATGCCCGCAGGGCATTGCGGGATGCCAGAACGCTGGCCGAATGGAGCAAAGCCGTTGCCGCCAACCATGGCATAAGCGAAGCATTCTCAACGGGGTCCCAGAACCACCAGCCCCCCCAGCCCAGCTCATAATAAGCCCAATAGGACCCCGCCGTGATGCCCAATGTCAGGAAAATCCAAGCCCCCAACACCCAAGGCCGCATGGCGCGGGCAAAGGCGGGGGAAACCTCACGCGTGATCAGCGCGCCAATGGCAAAGCTGAAAGCGATCGAAAGACCAACATAGCCAATATACAGCGTGGGCGGATGAAACGCGAGGCCCGGATCTTGCAACAAGGGGTTC
>JBEGLE010000018.1:0-4773 GCA_041183725.1 Pseudomonadota bacterium
CTTATATTTCCAACGGCATTCTCAGCGATCTTATTGTTGTTGCTGCGCGCACCGATCCGGATCGTCCGCACGGGATCAGCCTGTTTTTGGTTGAGCGCGGAATGGAAGGTTTTGAACGTGGCCGTAATCTTGAGAAAATGGGTCTCAAGAGCCAAGACACGGCTGAGCTCTTCTTTAATGATGTCAAAGTCCCTGAAGCCAATCTGATCGGCGAGGAAGGGCAAGGCTTTAAGTATCTTGCTCAGATGCTTGCTCAGGAACGTTTGGTCGCTGCCATTGGCTTTATTGCAACAGCCCAGACAGCCTTCGATCTAACGCTTGATTTCGTTAAAGAGCGCCGCGCTTTCGGTAAGCCTATCGGTGCCTTTCAAAATACACGTTTCAAGATGGCGCAACTGCGTGCTGAGCTTGATATGGCCCAAACCTATATCGATCAGTCTGTGCTGCTGCTCAACGCAGGAGAACTGACCGCAGAGGATGCATCTGCCGCCAAGCTGCTGACCAGCGAGCTTGAAGGCAGGGTGATGGATCAATGCCTTCAGTTCCATGGCGGTGCTGGCTATATGGAAGAATACCGCATTAGCCGGATGTACACCGATGCCCGTATCAGCCGAATTTTTGCCGGTACCAGTGAAGTCATGCTCGAAATTATCGGTCGCGGACTTGGGCTTGATGAGCGCAAGATGAAGTAATTGGTCTCGGGGCGTTGTTTTTAGTCGTTTACAGCGCCGACGTGGCTTCGTCCTTGGGCGGCTGCCAGCAGTTCTTGCTTTTGCCGTTCCCGATAGGCGGCGCGTTGTTCGTTGGTTCTTTCGGCGTGGCAGGCAGGGCAACTGACCCCGGCTTCGTATAGAGCAGAGGCTTGATCCGCTGCGCTGACCGGGCGGCGGCAGGCATGACATAGGCCATAGCTACCTTCGACCAGTCCGTGCCCAACGGTTACCCGCTGATCAAAAACGAAACACTCTCCTTCCCACAAGCTTTGCTCTGGTGGAATGGTCTCCAAGTATTTGAGGATGCCACCCTTTAGGTGATAAACCTCGTCGATGCCTTCCTGCTTCAGGAACGAAGTTGATTTCTCACATCGGATGCCACCGGTGCAGAACATTGCGACTTTGGGTTTAGCACTGCCATCTTGATTAGCCCCCAGCAGCTTGGCTCGCTCTTGGCGGAACCACGCGGGGAATTCGCGGAAAGTCCGTGTTTTGGGGTCTATGGCTCCGGAAAAGGTGCCCACGGCCACTTCGTAATCATTGCGGGTATCAATGACGATTGTGTTGGGATCAGCGATCAGGGCGTTCCAGTCCTGCGCTTCGACATAGGTGCCAACGCTACCCAAGGGATCAATATCAGGTTCACCCATCGTAACGATTTCGCGCTTCAACCGCACTTTCATCCGGTGAAAGGGCATCGCGGCTGCGCTGGAGAACTTTACTTCCAGATCAGAACAACCGGGAAGGGCGCGGATATGGGCCAGAACGGCATCGATGCCTTTCTGGCTGCTGGCGATCGTACCGTTGATGCCCTCGGCAGCCAAAAGCAGCGTGCCACGCACCCCCTGTTCGCGGCATACCTGCTCAAGCGGTGCGCGCAGGCTGGCATAATCTGGCAATCGGCAAAAGTGATAGAGCGCTGCCACGCATTGCGGTGGGTTCTGGCTACTATCTGCGGTGTTTTGCGCGGTGGCGATGTCGTTATGCATCACAGCGTTATAGCTAAGACAAGCCCTTTTTTGAAGGCTTTGTCTATTACATGCCTTTCATCGCTATAGCCCCGCCATCATGCCGTAGTTTTAATGGAATGGCATGAGGCAGGGGGGCGCTGTTCGCGCCTTTATATCTTTGCTTTTGGCTTTTGCATCAAGGTGTTGACGGGGAAGGGCGTGATGGCATTGGCGGGTGCGCCAATCTTTGCCTTCGTCGCCTTGGGTTTGCGAACCTCTCGGGTGCTGCGTTTTTGCGACTTAGCCATGTTATGACTGCCTTTAGAGTGTCTTGCGCCGCCAGGGGTGAGAATCGCTGGCGGCATCAAGATGGGGCGATGCATCTAGCCAGTATCCGGGCACAGATGGGGCGAGCGTCGTAGGCAAAGAGACTGGGCTGAGGAAACCAGCCAAGGGTCGTAATTATGGAATCAGGGCTTTGCAGGCCCAGTCCATCCCCCAGCCGTAGCAACATAAAGTCGGGTCAGGTTAATAAATTGTCGGGCCTGCGCTTCAACAAGCGCGATTTTGGCACGTTCAACGCTGCGACTGGCATCAAGAACCTGCAGAACACCGCTATTGCCCACTGCAAAGCTGCGGCGAGAGAGGCCGAGGGACCGTTCAGCCAAAGCTGCGGAATCGGTCTGCAATGCCAGGCTTTGCGAGTCATTGTTAAGCGCTGACAGCAAGTCTGATACCTGGGCAAAAGCTTCCAGCACCGCTTGGCGATAGCGCGCAGCCGAAGCGCGAACCTCAGCCTCAGCACCGCGTTTGTTGGCTTTCAGTGTGCCGCCGTGAAACAGCGGGGCGCTTATGCCGCCAAACAGGTTAAAGGTGTTGGCGGGAGCCTTGAAGAGATCATCGGGATGTTGGGCCATTTGCTCAAAAGAGGCACCCAGCATGATATTCGGATAAAGTTTCGCCTCAGCTATGCCAATGGCCGCCGTGGCAGAATGGAGGCGGGCTTCGACCGCCAAAATATCCGGACGCTTGTGGGCCAGTTCAGATGGCATAGTTACGGGCACTTGGCCGGGCAGAGTGAGATCAGCCAGCGATAGTGTGATGGGGCCAAGTTCCGCCGGGGTTATGCCAAGCAGAACAGCGAGCAGATCGCGCGCTTCGGTGCGAAGCTGTTCAATCTGTGGCAGGCTAGCCTTATCAGCCGCACGCTGTTGTTGGGCTGCCAAAACCTCTACCATTGTACCGATGCCGCCTTGAAGTTTGCGTTCGGTTAGGGTGACGTTACGTTCATCCTCAGCAATCAGCGCCGTTTGCGCGGCAATGCGATCATTCAAGGCGGCGACCATCAGGGCCTGCATCACCACACGCCCAGCGATGGTTAGGTGCGCGGCCTCTGTCTCGTAAAACTGGGCTTCCGCATCAGCGGCGGCCTGCTCGCTGGCGCGGTGGTTGGCACCAAACAGATCGAGATCATAGCTAACACCGCCACCAACCGAATAGAGCGAAAATTCGGGACTGCTATCAAAGCCACTTCCCGCAGCGCCAAAACTGGCAGGATCAAAGCCAAAAGCAGTCAGGCTGATTTTTTGATGCTCAGCCCGGGCATTGCCATCAACTTGGGGTAACATGTGGCCATTGACTGAACGCAAGTGCTGACGCGCGCGTTCTAATGTCGCAACACTTGCGGCTAAATTTTGGTTGCCTGCCAAAGCGCGATCAACCAGGGCATTGATTTCCGAAGAACCAAAGACTTCCCACCAGCGCACTTGCGGGCCTTGGCCCAGAGCGATTTCAGGCCCGCTTAGCGGACTTTGCGGGCCGGAATAGGCTGCGCCAACTGAAGCAGCTGGGCGTTGGAACGTAGGGCCTATACCTGTGCACCCGCTAAGCAGGGCAAGGGCAATCGCTGGGGTTATGATGCGCTTCATGATGGGCTTAATGCTGCGTAGCGGAGCCGCGGGGGGCAACCGGCGGGACGTCGGCCCCGATGAGACGACGCTGGTGGCCGGTATCGACAGTCACATTAACGCTGAGCCCGGCGTGAAGGGCAATGTCTTTCGGCGTTGCATCAAGCTCAATGATGACTGGCAGGCGCTGGGTCACCTTAACCCAGTTGCCCGTGGCATTTTCGGCCGGCAGCACTGAGAAGCTGTTGCCGGTGCCGGGGCTGAAGCTTTCGACATGGCCTTTCAGTTCATGATCAGGGAAAGCATCGATCATGAGTTTTACGGGTTGCCCCAGACGCATATAACGAAGCTGGTTTTCCTTGAAATTGGCCTCGACCCAATAATGGGTACCCGTCAGTATGAAGAGCGGGCGGCCTGCTGTCACATAGGAGCCTACCTGAAGCTGCGTAACCTTGGTCACAACCCCATCCTGCGGCGCGCGCACGATGGTATCATTCAGGGCAATGCGTGCCTTTTCCAGAACGGCGCTGGCGCGGCGCGAAGCCGGCTGGGCATTATTCGATTCGGCAGGCATCCGGGCTGCGATACTGGCAGTTTTGGCGCGATAGGCGGCAATGCTGGCTTGGGCATTGCGCACCGCAAGATCGGCCTGATCAACTTGGGCTTTTGAAGAAATACCATCTTTAGCGAGTGCGCGCTGACGGATTGCTTCGGCTTGGGCATAGGCCAGTTGGGCTTCGGCCTTGGCTGTATCGGCTTGGCTAGAGGCAAGATCAGCTTGCATCGAACCGATGTCCGCGATCGTTCCCGTTAACCCAGCCTCTGCTTCAGCAAGACTTGCAGCGAAATTTGATGGGTCGAGATGGAATAGAGCATCACCCTTGTGAACGAATTGGTTTTCCTGAACGTCGACTTCAATCACTTTGCCGCTAACATTAGCGGCTATCATAACCTTACCGGCTTGCATTTGGGCATTGTCGGTTTCGACATAGCGGCCACCGGAAAGGTAGAGCCAGAGTCCAACCAGCATGGCCAGACCTAAACCGCCCAGCATCAGCGGGCGTCTAAGCCGTGAACGGCCGATTTCGATGTCTTCGTTTTCCTGTTGGTCGCTCACAGCAATCTCCGTTGCGGTACACGGGGCCGCACTTACCCAGTGCCGATACTAAGCAATGCTAATATCAGCAAGGGGAATAACTAGCA
>JBEGLE010000019.1:0-18809 GCA_041183725.1 Pseudomonadota bacterium
GCTGAATAAGCTGAGCAACTTTGTGCTCGACAGACATTTGTCCCAATAGTGCGTTGGCGCGATTCGCAATAGTATCCGAGGAGACGAATGCGGCGGCTGGGGGCGCGCTGTGTTCAGGCGCGCTTGCAAGTGCCGGGGTCACCCCCAGCACCACTGCAGCCCCTCCTAAAGCAAGTATGGGCCACTTCAAAACCACCCCATCTCCCCTATTTTCAGCGATTCGCTTTACTCTGTGCTACTTCATAGGTGATATTGGGAGCGCTCTCAACAATTTTTTGGGAACGCTCCCAAATCGGTTGCAATGTGGCCCACTTTTCGGCGAGAAGGGTACGCCTAAGGAGTTACAATGAAGTCGAAGGTTACTATTGAAGATGTAGCCAAGGCTGCGGGTGTCGGGCGGCAAACCGTATCCCGGGTGATCAACAACGGACCAAACGTAAAACCTGCGCTTCGCCAGCGTGTTCAATCCATTATTGAAGACCTAGGTTATAGCCCTAACCTCAGCGCAAAGCGGATGGGCGGCGGTCGCTCCTACATGATCCTCGCTATCAATGACCGTGCGCGCACACTGGAAAACTGGCATGCAGGGCGCGGCAATGACTGGGTTGACCAGATGCTCTATGGCGGGATGAGTGAATGCGAGCGGCACAACTATCACCTGCTTTTTGAACTGATTGATACCGAAACGCAGGCAGCCTTAAGTCAATTATCCAGTGCAATCGGCGCCCTTCGGCCGGACGGAGTGATACTGACCCCTCCACATAGCGAGAATGAAGCGCTCGTCGCCCTTCTCGATAAACGGGGAGTGCCGTGCGCCAGGATTGGTTATCATGGCGATGGTTCCCATGTTGAAGTTTTTATGGATGAAGCCAAGGCAGCGCGTGAGGTTACTGAAAAATTACTGGAATTGGGCCACACCCGGATTGGCTACATCGCGGGATCATCAAGCTATGGCACGTCAGTGGCCCGAATTGCAGGTTTTCGTCAGGCTATTGCTTCCTCTTGCGTGTCTGAGACTGCTGGCTTTGTCAGTGAGGGTGATTTCAATTTCGATACGGCTGCCAAAGCATTCGCTGAGACACTGCAGCAAGCTGCTCGGCCAACGGCCATCATAGCAGACAATGATGAAATGGCGTTTGCTGTGCTCCATATTGCAGATCGCGAGGGGTTGCGGGTACCCAACGACCTCTCGGTTGTAAGCTTCGAAGACACACCAGGCGTCCGCTTCAGCGTCCCGCCCCTGAGCGCTGTCAGGCAACCCACTGCAGCAATGATAGCCAAGGCATGTGAAGTGTTGATCACAGCAAAAGCTGGCAACATCCCAAAGGGCTCTTTTGAACTTCCTTACACCTTCCACGAGCGCGCAAGTATCGGACCCCGCGATTGATACATCCGAAGCCGCCCATCACCAGAGGCAGTGAAGCACTCTATGTGCTAAGCAATTTAGGGGGGCACATCGGTTTCATGCCTCTGCTCATGCTCTTGCTGCCCCGAAGAGTAAGCACAATCGCACCAGATCATGCACTAACCACGCTCAGCGGATTGCTGCTGTTGGGTGGCCTGACGGCCAGCATCGCTCACATTGTATCAGGATCTGCCAGCGACATATGGTATGCGCGCTATGGCAGTCGCCGCGGAGTGCTTGTTGCTGGAATTATTGCGCTAGTTGGCGCCTACGGACTCCTTGCGAAGGCGACCACAGCAGGCGCCCTTGCGATAGGAATGGTCTGTTTTCAGCTTTCACTGAACCTGCTGCTTGCCCCTCTTTCTGCATTAATGGCTGACTATGTGCCAGATTTGCGCAAAGGACGCATCGCTGGCTGGCTAAATGCGGGATTACCCTTCTCAATTCTAATCGTAACTGCCCTTGCCCATTATGCACCCAATGATAGCGTCGCAGGCTTTATGTTTGTCGCTGCGGCAGCCGCAGCCCTTATCACTCCACTGTTATTATTTTGGCCATTCGCCTCACACAAAGGCAGATCCAATATAATAGCGAGCAATCCACTGAATGCGGATAATCCGATAGACTGCCGCGATATTGCAATAACTGCCTCTGCTCGCCTGCTTGTGCAAATGGGCGCAGCTCTGATGATTAACTATATATTTATCTTCATAGCGAGTTTGCAAAAGTCAGCGCATATTTCTGATTTGCCAGACACCACCACCGCAGTCAGTATTTTAGCAATAGTCGCCAGCGGCGCGGCGATTACCAGTTCTATAGTGGTAGGACATCTATCTGACGCAAGCCAACGGCGGCGTATACCCATGATTTTATCAGCATTGGCAGCAGCCGGTGCCTTGGGATTGGCCTCCCATCCTTGGTCGTGGCTATTTTTAATAATAGCTTACGCCATCTTTCATGGAGCACTCGCGGCGTATTTGGCTATCGATACGGCTCTCATAACGCAATTAGTCGCCGGTCATCCTAAGCGAGGCACATATTTAGGGCTGATCAATCTCAGCAACACTCTGCCTGCTATAATTTCGCCTATCCTGGCACTTGCTAGCCATTTGTTTGCGCCGGCTGAGATTGGCCTACCCCGCTTAATGCTCAGTTGTGCCCTATCCACAATGATGTCCGCAATACTTGTGACCCGCATTCGTTCGATACAGTGAGGATATTCCGTAAACCGCGTAACAGCTGAAGTAATGACAATCAGCCTTTGGAGCATGGCGCACCCGAGAGGATTCGAACCTCTGGCCTCTGCCTTCGGAGGGCAGCGCTCTATCCAGCTGAGCTACGGGTGCCTGAGCCGGACCTGCGGTTAGCAGTGGGCTGGCGATAATGCCAGTGGTTTTGCGCTTGGGGTTTAAGGGCCGCATTCTGGCCTAGCGACTTACTGAATCAGCGCGGCTTCGATGGCGATGCGGATGGCATCAGACGTGCGGTTTGCCCCCATTTTGTTAAGCATATTCGAGCGATGAATTTCGACCGTGCGCGGACTGATCGACAATTTGTCGCCGATCATCCGGTTTGAGAGGCCATTCGCCACCCCGGTCAGGACTTGCCGTTCGCGCTGGGTCAGACGTTCAATCCGGCTGCGCGCCACTGCTTCGCGCAGCTTTGATCCGGCCATGGCTGCGGCGCGGGCTTGGGCGAGTTCGACGCTTTCGAAAAGGGCATCAGCATCGAACGGCCAAATTACATAATCCACCGCGCCGCATAGCACCGCTTCGACCACCCGGCGTGGGCTAGACGCTTCGGCAAAGGCGATGATCGGCAGCCATTTGCCGCTGTTGACCATGTGATCGATAAGGCGGGGAATGTCACCGGCGGCATCATCAACCAGCAGGACCCCTTCGTGCGGCGAGCGGGCGATGAGTTCACCGGCGTTCTCGAAAGGCTCGATGTGCAACGCGCTGCCCGCCAAGCGATGCGAGATCGTGGCGCGGCGGCGCGAATCGCCATCGACGAGATGCAAATTAGTACGCGCAATCATAGCTGCTTCTTCGCTTTCTTGAGCAAACACTTGCGCAGACAAGGGATCGAATGTCGCCCGGCTGGCTAAGCATATTCCACTAGGACCGTCGGGCATTCCCGTGCGGACTACTGGGTGTTTATGCGTAATTTGCTAATTTTGTCTTAAGGCCAATCGGCGGCAAGATTGGCCGGTTAGGCAGCGATGCGGCGCGCCCGGCTGATGGCTTCGTAATCGGCGAAAAGACCGGCGAAGTGATCGGCCATGCTGCGCGGAGTGATCGCGGGGGGGCGCAGGTTGCGGCCTAGAAGATCAAGGATGGCTGAGGCGGCAGCATCGGCATCACCAGACGCATAGGTAATACCGCCGCCATTTTGGGCATGGTCAGCCGCGCCGCCGCGATCTGGGGCGACAAGCGGCAAACCGCTGGCGCGCGCTTCGGCGCCAGCCATGCAAAAGGTTTCCGCTTCGCAGCCGTGCACCATGGCATCGGCGCTGGCGAGGATCGCGGCAAATTGCAGGCGATCCCGCACGGGCTTCAGCAGCCGGATATGCGGGTTGGCGCCAACTTGCCGGGTCAATTGCTTGCGCAGCTTGCCCTCTCCCAGAATAACCAAGCCCACCGGTTCAGAATGCCCGGCTGCCACGGCGGCATCAATCACCATGGGCCAACGCTTTTCGGCTGACAGCCGCCCAATCCCCACCAAGAGATGGGCGGTTTCTGGCAGATCGCACAGTTCCAGCAGCCGTGCGCGCAATTGCGGGTCGCGCCGGTCAGGGGAAAATATGCCCGGCTCAATCCCCATGGGGTGCAGGGCCGTATTGGCAACCCCGCCATCATGCAGGCGATTGCGCAGTTCACCACTGGCGCAGACCACACGGTCAAAAGCGGTGCCGAGCTGACGCAGATGCGCCCAAAACGGCTCAAAACTCCGATCAATCCGTTCCCGTGAAAACAGATCGCCAAACCAGCGATAGGCATAGGCCGAAAGCGGATCGGCGTGCATCACCACCGCGCGCGGAATTTCCGGACGCCAGCGCGAGACAAAATTGGGGCTGCGCCAAGGCGAGGAGACTTCGACGAAATCTGGCGCAAGCTTATCCAGCATAGCGTGGAGGGCGGTCTCTTCGTCAAAATACCAATAGTTGCCATCAAGCGGGAAACGCGGGGAACGCATGGTGATAATGCGGGCGCCGGGGCCGCGTTCCATCACTTCATCATGATCGCCCGGCGCCAGAATGGTAATGTCGTGACCCAGGGTTGGCCCAATCGCCAGCTTTTGCTCGACATAGGTCCGCACCCCGCCACCTTTTGGCGAATAGAAAGCACAAACATCAACGATCTTCATCGCCTCAGTTGCCTCTCAGCGGTGCCATGCCCAAGCCTTTGACGTAATTGAGCACAATCTTAACCCGGGTCATATCGCCACCGGCAACCAGTCGGGCAGAGGCAGCCTTCGGCTTTGACCAACCCAAACGCGGATTGCCGGGAAAGCCGATGCCGTCTTCACGCCAGTTAAACTTACGGTTGGCATTGCGATCATGCATCAAGATCACGCTATAGGACCCGGGGCCAGGCACCCGAATGCAAACTGTGGGCGTTCCTGTGGCCGGAACGGCATATTCCACCCGGCGGAACACTTTGCCTGCATTGATCAGGATATTGTCGTCCTGCAGAAAATCCGCATCGTTTGACGGGTAAACTTCTGCTTTGATCAAACCCTGGCGATCTTTCAGCCCTGCAACTTCGATCAGCAGCGCCGGGCCCGTTTCGTGATCACGGCAGCGCCCCTCTGCCTTACCCAGATCGGGTGAAGACGCCACGGGCGCGCCAGCCAATAAAGCAATGAGCGGAAGCGTGATCATCATTTACGCACCCTTTCAAACAGCACGGCCCCCAGCGTACAAACCAGACCAACGATGATATGGGTAAGCAGGATCAGGCCTGCCATCATCGCCAACATGCCGGCCAGCTGGGGCTCACTGCCCAGCGTATACATCGCCAAACCGACAAAGACCAAATCCTTGTTGGGCAGCAAAGGCAAACGCGACACCAGCATCCGCAAGGTTGCCAGCAGCAGCCAAGGGGCCAGCGGCACTGTCGGCAACACCATGTGCCACATCCACGCCGTTAGTATCAGGCCGATAATAATACGCCCGACATGCATCCAAGTAATGTAGCGCAGATCCACATAGGGCAGTGAAAACAAGCGCTTGCGAAAGAAAAAGACCACAAAAGAGCTGGCCAAAACCACCGCGAGCGAAAGGAATGTATCGCGCAGATCAAGCCCGATTGTGCTGTTGCCGATCAGCGGCCACGCTGCGACCAACAGGATAAGGGTGATGAGATTGCCGGTCATCGCCGAAATGATAGCCACGTCTTTGATCGCGCCAAACGGTGCCGTTTGCATATTCAGTCGGCTGCGCGCCCAAGTATAAAACTGCGCCTCACCCAGATAGCCAAGCAGCACTTCGTTACAGACATATTTGCGCAAAAGAGCGGCAAAGCCACCCGCGGGCAAGGCCCACAGACGCCGAAACATCAGCCATTCGCTGGCTGGGGGAATGGTGTAATAGAGTGCAAAGGCGATCCAAAATAGCGGCGTGCTCGGCAACAGGGAAAGGATCGCAGCGAAAGAAAGCTTGTTTGCCGCCAGCAGGATTGCCCCCAAGGTGGCAATCGTCAGTGCGACACTGGCGAAACCGGCCAAACGCGAATTCGCGCTGTCCGCCAAGTCGGCCGGATCAAATTCCACAGGATCTGCCTGAGCCTGATCGGCCAGACTTTCGCGATGCATGGAGTGCGACCTTCTAGCTCTTGCCCAAGGCTTGGGCGGTGGAACAGGCAACCTTTGCCGAGACCAAGGCCCAAGCCAAATAGAGTCTCTTAACGGCTTTGTCATGCCTTGAGGTGAATTGCCGCGACACAGTCTCTTTAAGCCTCTAATTTTTAAGTATAAAGATCGGAATATCGCGCCGCTTGGCGGCGCTTGGCGAAATGGCCAATAGTCTGGCTGATACTGGCCATCAATGCTGGAACTCCGGTGTCTCCGGGGTGAACGGCCAGACGAACTGTGGGTAGCGGCGCCAGAGCTGTGCGCGCCAAGCCCGCAAAGAACCGCGAACTTAGCTGGCGCGGCACGCTGCGGCTGGCCCATGTTATCACCGGGCCGCGCGCCAGAACCTTGCCCGTGGCCGGTTGCCAAACGCGGAAATGGTCTTCAGCAAGGGCAAAATCGGCTGCCGCCAAGGCCTTATGGGCTCCTGCGCCATAGAGCCAAGCCGGGGCGATGAAGCCTGCAGTGGGGCGACCGATTACATCTTCGATCAGCGCCTTGCCTGCCTCCATACGGCGCAGCGCTTCGGCATGATCAAGCGCCAGAAATTCGCCTTCGCCTGCGGTCATGGTTTCGGCCTTGATCCGGGCTAAGCCCGAATGCGCAGCCGTATCGCGGTGGTACCAGCCGTGGACAAACATCTCGACCCCAGCATCAGACCACGCCCGCAAGCGCCGCTGAAAGGCTGGGGCGGCGCTGAGCGGCGCTTCACCCCAATGGTCGGGCACAACCAGCATGGCAAAGCGGGCCGCCCCCAGATGGCGATCGAATTGTTCTGCCAGTATATCCACCTCACGCGCAAAACGCGGGCCAACATCATGGATTGAACAAATTAGCCGTCGCTGATTGTTGCTGCTCTGCGCGGTCTGGATCGTCATCGCCTTGCCCCTGAAGGAAGAACCATAAGGCTGCCCAGCCGCCACGTCATCGGTGGCTGGATTCACCGCTTGCCGCTGACGGATTCTGCCGAGTTTGGCTAGATCAAATCGACAGGCGCAGCGATCTGACTGTTTTACCGTTGCCACCGGGCATCACCCTGCCCTAGCTTTGCAGCAGAACGATAGGGCAGAGAGGCAGGCCATGACCACACACCCGCAACGCAGCATTGAATGCTCTGAAGCCGAATGGGACGCCAGGCAGCAATTGGCCGCCTGCTATCGCATTTTTGATCTGCTGGGTTGGTCAGAATCGATCTACAACCACATCTCTCTAAAGGTGCCGGGGGAAGAGGACGCTTTTCTGATCAACCCTTTTGGCCTGCTCTATTCCGAAGTCTGCGCCTCAAACCTGGTCAAAATTGATAGCCAAGGAAACACATTGGATGGCAGCAGCTATCCGGTGAACAAGGCCGGCTTTACCCAGCATGCCTATTTTCATCAGCATCTGCCCTGGGCCCATGCCATCTGCCATGTGCACACGACCGAGACCATGGCCGTTGCGAGTTATGAAGGCGGATTGCTGCCCAGCAATTTCTACGCCTGCGCTTTTATCGGCCAGATCGGCTATCACGATTTTGAAGGCGTCACCGTGCGCGCTGAAGAAGGTGAGCGCCTGCTGGCCAACTTGGGCGACAAGCGCGTGTTGATGCTGCGCAACCATGGCCCGGTCGTGCTGGGCAACACACTGCCGCAGATGTTTCTCTCTATGTGGTCTTTGCAGCGAGCCTGCGAAATTCAATGCCAAACCCTCGCCATGGGTAAGCCGATTTTTGTCGATCCGGACGTTATCGCCGTCCATCAACGCGATCTCAGCCAAGTGCGCTTGCCCGGCGGACCGGGGGCTGCCGATTTTGCTGCCTGGGTGCGGCAGATTGACCGGATTGATCGCAGCTGGCGCGATTGATGCCGCAACCAAAGCGTCACCCAAGCAAGGGATGGCTTCCTATTAAGGCGAACAGGCTCTAGAAACCGGTCATGGTTGCGCTGCCTATCGAACCGACACCGTTCTTTGCCAATAAGAACCGGGCTTTTTGGCGGCTCCAAGCCTTGGGCTGGAGCGGGGCCATGGTGCTGCGCGCCATGTCATCCATCGCGGGCGGACAGGCCTGGAGCTTCCTTGTCCTTGTGCTGATTGAGGCGATTACCGGTTATTCGATCTCTTTGATCCTTGCGGTTATCTATCGCCAGCTTATCAACCGGCGCGCGCTGATCACCTGGGGCATAACCGGGGTGGTCCTGCCACTGGCCGTGGCGATCTATGCCTTTATCGATGCCTGGGTGATTGGCCTCTATCGGTCTGACACCACCAGCGGCTTTGCCCAATTGCTGCTGGGGGTGTTCTATATCGACGGCACCCTGCTGATCTCATGGTCGGCGCTGTATTACGCGATCAATTTCTATGTGCAGATCGAAGAGCAGAACGATCAGCTCATTCGGCTGGAAAACCAAGCCACCCAAGCCCAGCTGGCCATGCTGCGCTATCAGCTAAATCCGCACTTTCTGTTCAACACGCTCAATTCGATTTCCACCTTGGTTCTGCTTAAGCAAACCGAACCAGCCAATGCCATGCTGACGCGGCTGTCCTCGTTCCTGCGCTATACGCTGACCAATGAACCCGAAGGCCGGGTGACCGTGGCGCAAGAGGTGGAAACCTTGATGCTCTATCTCGACATCGAACGTATGCGGTTTGAAGAGCGTTTGCGCACCACGTTCCATATTGATGCGGAAACCCGATCCGCCCTGCTGCCCTCGCTTTTGCTGCAACCTTTGGTTGAAAACGCGATCAAATATGCCGTCAGCCCGCAAGAAGCCGGAGCCGATATTACCATCACCACCCAACTGGTGGGGTCAACCTTGCGCATATCCGTTTCCGATACCGGACCGGGCTTGCAAAGCGATACCACCACCAACCGCCTGTCTGGCGTGACGTTTGATGGGGGTGAACAGGTATCAACCGGCGTCGGACTGACCAATACCCGCGACAGGCTATCCCAAGCCTATGGCGAGTTGCACCGGTTTGAAATCCTCGATGCGCCGGAAGGCGGCTTTGCCGTGACCATCGAAATACCCTTTGAGCGGCATGAAGACACCCAGTCCGCCGCTTCACGCCCTCTTCGCGCAGGGGCGGCGCAATAAACCGCCATGAACGGCAAAGGTAAACCTCACCCATGACCATTCGCACCCTCCTCGTTGATGACGAAAAGCTGGCGATCCAGGGCCTACAATTGCGCCTGGCCAAATTTGCTGATGTCGAAATCATCGACACCTGCAACAATGGCCGCGAAGCGATCCGCAAGATCAAAACCGAACGGCCCGATCTGGTGTTCCTTGATATTCAGATGCCCGGCTTTGACGGCTTTTCCGTGGTCAAAGGGGTAATGGATATCGAACCGCCCTTGTTTGTTTTCGTCACCGCCTATCAAGAACACGCCGTGCGGGCCTTTGAAGCGAACGCGGTGAATTACCTGATGAAGCCGGTGGATGAAGACAAGCTGGCCGATACGCTGGACCGGGTGCGCACCCGCTTGGCGGAAAAGCGATCGGCTGAAGAAGCGGAAATGCTCAAGACCGTGCTGGCCGAAGTGGCGCCCGATGCGATTGAGGCCATCCCTGATGAGGCTGATCCTGCGGCAGACCGCTTTGAAAAGCTGCTCAATATCAAGGATCGCGGGCAAATCTTCCGGGTCGATGTCGATAGCATCGAACATATCGAAGCGGCGGGTGATTATATGTGCATCCGCACCGCCGACAATTCGCTGATCCTGCGCGAAACCATGAAAGATCTGGAGCGGCGACTGGATCCGCGGGTGTTCCAGCGCGTTCATCGCTCGACTATCGTCAACCTCAATCAGGTGCGTCAGGTTAAGCCGCATACCAATGGCGAATGCTTTCTGGTGCTGGAATCGGGGGCGCAGGTTAAGGTCAGCCGTTCCTACCGCGATGTTGTTGCCCGCTTCGTTCACTAAAAGGTAAGGCCATGACCGCATTTTCCATCGCCGGCTTCGATCTGGATGCCTTTGTCGCGGCCACTTTGGCTGAGGATCTGGGCGTGGGCCTGCCCGGTGGCGGCCATGACGTGACCAGCGATAGCGTGATCCCCGCCGATGCCGAATTTTCCGGCGTGATGGATAGCCGCGATGCCATTACCGTGGCGGGCCTGCCGATTGCGGCGGCCATTTTCCGTTCGCTTGATCCGGCGATAGCCGTCGAAATCTTGGTCGAGGAAGGCCAAGACGTGGCGGCGGGCACTGAACTGATGCGCCTTGTCGGTAATGCCCGCGCCATGCTGACGGCCGAACGCAGCGCGCTCAACACGGTGCAGCATCTATCCGGTATCGCCAGCCTGACCCGTGACTATGTGCGGGCCATGGGCCAAACCCGCGCGGTTCTGCTGGATACCCGCAAGACTATCCCCGGCCTGCGCCATTTGGAGAAATACGCTACCCGGATGGGCGGGGCGCAGAATCACCGCCTGGGGCTGTGGGATGCGGCGATGATCAAGGATAACCATGTGGCCGTGGCGGGCGGTGTGGCCGAAGCCGTGCGCCGCGCCAAGGCGGCCGGGGTCACCCGGATCATCTGCGAGGTGGACCATATCGCCCAAATAGAACCCGCCCTCAATGCGGGTGCAAGCCACTTGCTTCTGGATAACATGCCGCCGGCAATGCTGCGCGAGGCCGTGGCCCTGGTGGGCGGCCGTGTGCCTTGCGAAGCCTCTGGCGGGGTGCGGCTTGATACGATCAAGGCGATTGCCGCCAGCGGGGTGGATTACGTCTCGGTCGGCCGCCTGACCCAAAGCGCGCCGGCGGCAGACATCGGCCTCGATTTCGCGCCGCTATAAGCGCGGCATCTTATTGATCAGCGGCGCTGGCGAAAAAAATCGCGCAGCAGATTGGCCGCCGCCGCTTCACCCATGCCCGAATAGACCTCTGGCCGGTGCAGGCTTTGGGCATGATCAAACACCCGCGCCCCATGTTCCACTGCGCCGCCCTTGGGATCAGCCGCTGCGTAATAGAGCCGGGCGATTCGCGCGTGGGCCATGGCGCCCGCGCACATGGCGCAAGGTTCCAGCGTCACCCACAGTTCGCAACCATCCAGCCGTTCGTTGCCCAGCATCTGAGCTGCGGCGCGAATCGCCAAGACTTCGGCATGGGCGGTGGGATCATGCAGGCCGCGCGGAGCATTGTGCGCGGCGGCAATGATCCGCCCATCCTTGACGACAACCGCGCCAATCGGCACTTCGCCGGCCGCCACGGCCTTCTGCGCCTCGGCCAAGGCCTGTGTCATCGGTTCGGGAAGTGGCCATGTGGTCATGGCACAGTGGCCTAATGACCTTGCCCCAGCACGGCAAGCACCCTTGCGCTTGGCCGCATAGGCCCAGACGCCTTGACCTTGGGGGGCGGAATCGCTAACAGCGCGCCTTCTCCGGCAACGGTAACAAGATTCGAGCGAGTAACGTTATGTCCCGTATTTGCGAACTGACTGGTAAGGGCCGCCAGGTTGGCCACAACGTCAGCCACGCCAACAACAAGACCAAGCGCGTGTTTCTGCCCAACCTGCAGAATGTTACGCTGCTGTCTGAAGGTCTTGATCGCGGCTTTAAGTTCCGCGTTTCAACCCACGGTCTGCGTTCGGTTGAACACAACGGCGGTCTGGATAACTGGCTGCTGAAAACCTCTGACACCAAGCTCTCGCCCCGCGCGCTGAAGGTAAAGCGCGATCTGGTGAAGAAGCAGGCTGCCTGATTTTCCCTGCCCCACAGGGGCAGTACCGCATAACACAAAGGCGTCCGGATTTCCGGGCGCCTTTTTGCTATTGGGCGTGAGATTTTGCGTTGCGTGCGAAATCAGCCGCCGCCGTCCAATCTGCGCTGCACCTGGGCGCGATCGATCATCTGCTTGTCGGTGCGGCTCTGTTCATCCCAATCGCTCTTGCGCATGCACACCTTGCGAGACTTTAGCAGAGAACCAAGTTCCTGAATCCGCCGGCAAACAAGCGGATCGTTGTCCGGCTTTGCCGCCACAGGAGGGGCCGCAGGGCCAGTGGTAGAACCATCTGCGCCGGTTGTTGCCGTGGCAAGAGCCAGCAGCGTTGCCGCAATCACTGTCATTTCAATTGTCCTCTTTGCTAATTGGCAGAAATCAGAACGGCCCAGAAATTGCGCTTTAGCTTATATTTCCTACATTCCCATCTGCTGCGATCAATGCTGCGACCGCCTGTCGCTCTGCTTCCGTAAGATCAGGATGCCAGATATCAAAAATCATCACCACCCGCAGTTGGTCAGTTGGATTGGCCGCTTCGTGTTCAAAGGTATCATCAAAGACAAAGGCCTCACCCTCGCGCCATAAACGTGTTTCCGCCCCAACTCTGAACCAACAGCCCTCTGGCACGATGAGCGGAAGATGGCACAGCAATCTGGCATTATTAACCCCAACATGGGGCGGAATAACCTTATGTGGCGCCAATAGCGAAAACATGGCGTTGGCTGAAGCACCGGCAATCGTCGGCTGCGGCATATGCGACAGCAAGGCCATGGTACGAGGGCACTGATCGGCATTGCGCGAGACAATTTGCCCGCGCTTAATCAAATGAATCGCTGTCCAATCGGGATTGCGATTCAGTGCCCGCCACTGGGCCAGAGCTTCGTGCTCGCTGTATTCTAGATAGGGAACCAGTTCCGACCGATCCGATTGCATCACCGCCAACAGCTCTTCGCGGATTGCGGAAGTGGCGGCCTCCACCTCAGCCAACCACGAGAACATGTGGCGGGGAAAATACTCCCTTTCCGTAAGGCCAGGGAAATGGAAATGGGTGGGCTCGCTATGATAAACCTTGGTCTTGCGCAGAACATTGTCGCGAAACCGGGCAATCCGCCAAGCGGCATCGGCATCGGCACATTTCTCGGCTGGCGCTGTTGCGGCAATTAACTGCGCCTCGCGATCAGCCTGCCATGCCGCATGAAACGCGGCCCCGGCCGCCACGGCAGCGGCAAGAGGTGACGGCAAATCTCCTTCAGGCCGCTGGGCCAAAGCCTCTGCCCATGCCTCTCCGGCCGCAGGATCGTCCAAACGCTCAAGCAGCCCGGCCCGCATGACCAGCGCCATAAAATCAAGCGGTTCGAGAGCGAGCGCCCGATGCACAGCGTCAAGCGCCTTGCGTGGCTGGCGGATAGCGCGCCGCAAGCCCGCCAATTGCAACCATTGCGCCGCAGTCGGTTGTCCGGCACCCAGCAGTTGATCAAGCAATTCCGCCGCCGCCGGTAGCTGTCCTTGTGCCACCAGGGCATCCACATCGGAAAAGGTTGAGGGCGCAGAGGGTTGGCGCATCGAAACTATTCCGTGACGCCTGCATGAGAGGGCCAATCCGGGATGCGACCATCATCGAGGCCATAACCAAACCGATCAACCCACGGGGCCAATTTGGGCAAGATCGGCGCAAGATGGCTGGCATACCGCTGCCAGCGCCCGGCTGCGCGTTTATAGATAGGCTCGGTGACCTGGGCATAGCTTGCGGTGCTGACCATCCCGCGCGCGCGCGCCGCACGGGTATGATCAAACTGTTCCTCCGGCCAAGCAAGGCCAAGCCAATCAAACACGGGGCGAAGCTCACGCTCGGTATCTTCAACCAGACGTTCGTAAACCACAGTTCGCACATCCAGCGAAAACAGCGTTTGCGCTTTGTGCCAATGGGTAAAGCTTAGGTCATAAAGCTCAGCCGCTGTTTCCAGATCCAGAAAATTGGCCATCGCGTGGTTGTTACGAAAATTGGTTAGAAAACAGCTGAGCAAAACATCGCAAGGATGGCGCAGGGCAAGGATAAATCGGGCATCAGGAAAAATCCGCTGGATCACCTCCGCCTTGTTGATGTGCATGGGGTGCTTATCCACGATCCGGGTACCCGCAACGAGATCAACGATTTTGCTGGCGCGATCATAATAGGATTGGCGCGCAGCAAGCAGGGCATCATCGCTCAGACTGGCCAGCGCATCAAAACCACCAATTTCCTGCTCAATTTCCCCAATGATCGGCTCTTCTTCAAGCACGCGCACCGTGGGATCGGCCATCAACATCGTATCGAGCAGGGTCGTGCCTGAACGCGGAAATCCAAGAATGAAAACCGGCGAGGGAAGCTTGGTTGCGGCAGGGAAAGGGGTCCAGTTGGCAAACCAGTCCGGTGTTAGCCGTGCCGTGGCCCGGGTAACGGCGGACCGGTATTCCTCAGCCCTTTCCAAGGGACGGACGGGATCCTCTTTCCAATGGGCATTCATAGCCGTGAAGGCAGAAAAGGCATCATCGTGCCGCCCCAGACGATCAAGCAGCACCCCGCGCAAGTGATGGGTGCGGCCGGGAGCAATAACATCGCCGGCACGCTCAAGCGCCGCAAAAGCTTCTTCATAGCGATTGGCCCGCTTGAACCGCAGGGCATCAATGAAGGCGATTGCGGGCTGCGCAACATTCAGAGCGATTGCCGAAGCGTGCAGAGGATCAAGTTCATCTTCGCGGTTCATCCGCTCATATATCGTTGCCAGCCCGATAAAGGCCTGCGCATCATCTGCAGAGCGCTGCAAGATGGCCTGAAACGCCTTTTCGGCAATGGCGAAATCATTACGGCGCACAGCCTCTTGCGCCAGCTCCGCCTGCATATCCAAATCGTCAGGCGCACGGCGAGCGGCTTCCACCACCGCATCAAAAGCGGCATCCTCGCGTCCGGCTAGGCCGTAGAGCGTAAACAAAGCCATGTGCGGCTTGGGATCATCAGCGGCATAACGTGCCGCGTCTTGCAGCACTTTTTCAGCCTCCAGACCCTGTCCTGCTTCGATCAGGGCATTGCCCAAATTCATTCTGATCGGCTGGGAATCGGGTGCCAATGTCGCCGCCTTGCGCAAGGCGGCGACAGCATCGTCGTGTTGGCCCAATGGGCCCAAACAATTGCCCAAATTGTTCCAGCTGCTCCAATCCTGTGGATCGGCGGCAAGGGCGAGACGAAAGAACGCCGCTGCCTCTGCAAACTCTTCCCGCGCTTGGGCCAAATGGCCGCCAATGCGCGCAATGCGTAAGGTTCTGTCAGACCCAGCCGCCGCCGCATCGCAATACCGATAGGCGTCATCTTCGCGTCCGGCACGAAACAGGGCATCAACCAAATTGGCTCTGACCGTAATATCAGAGGGACGCTGACGATGGGCGTCCCCAAGGAAATCGGCAGCACGCGCATATTGACCGCGATGCAGTTCAACGGCCCCAACCAGCGAGAGATAGACTGGGTCTTGGCCCGCCGCTGCTTTGACGCTGGCCGCCAGCATTGCCGCTTCATCCATCCGGCCCGCACGCGCCAGTCCGGCGATCCGGCCGACAGTTTCCTGAAGGGTGTCTTGCGACATTTTGTCTTTCTAAATGATCAGGCCGCTGTGGCCGAAAAGAAAAAGGCGGCGCCCTCTAATGAGAGCGCCGCCCGTATTCTTGCAATCAGCTGGATCAGAAGTCCAGCGTGACGCCCGTGTAGATATAACGGCCAAGGCCATCATAAGGACCGGGGTAGGTGTTGCCGTTGCACACCGTGCCGGCGCAAGCGCTGGCCTTGGCAGCAGAGGTTACCAGCGGCGGCGTCTTATCAAAGACGTTGTTCACGCCCAGGCGCCAGTTGATGTGGTTGAACAGCGTGGCGTTGACGTTGAGGTCAAAATAGCTCTGCGCGCCAATATGCGAACCAAAGGCATAATAAGACCCTGCCAGCGTTGAGCTGGGGTTCTTATAGTCAACATCAACCGCACCCATATAGCGCCACTGAGCCGATACACCCATGCCGTTCTTCAGATTGAAGCCGACACGCGCCTTATGACGCCACTTGGGCAGCGGATTGCCGCACGAAGCACCATAGTAACCAACGCAGTTGTAGGTTGCGGTCAGGCCGTTATCGACCGTGTAACGATCAAGCAGCGTGCCAACCAAGTTCACCGAGACGCGACCCAGGTTACCAACTTCATGCGCCCAGTTGCCGTTGAATTCAAAGCCACGGGTCTTCACGCCACCAATGTTGGTGCGAAGATCGGTGATGTAGCCATCCGACGTCAGCCAGAGCGAACCGGCAGCATTGCGATGAACCAACCCGCAAGCGGTAAGGTTAACATCGTTAACGCAGGCGTTCATGATCGCGTCAGCACCGAAGGACTGGATCGCGTTCTTCACCTTGATATCGAACCAGTCAATGCTCAGCGACAGGTTCGGGATCATGCGGGGCTGCAGCACTACACCCAGGGTCGTGGTGGTTGCCACTTCCGGACGCAGGCTGGGCGTACCGCCGATCAGGCCATTATACTGACCAGCGGGGTTGCCGCTGATATTCTGGCCAACACGCAGACCGGTGGCGATACAGCCGAGATCAGCCGCGGTGATCGTCTTGTCTGCGCACGGATCGCTGGAGCCATCAAGCGCAACGATCTGCGGTGCGAACAGTTCCTGAATATTCGGCACGCGCACAGCCCGGTTGAAACCAGCCCGCAGACGAATGTCGGCGATCGGAGCCAGTTCGGCACCCAACTTGTAAGTGCTGGTGTTGAAAGTCCGGTTGTTCGACACCGAATAATGCGAATAACGATAGGCCGCATTCAGGCTGAACTGCTGGACAATGCCATCCTGAATAACCGGAATTTGCGCTTCGCCAAACAGTTCGGAAACCTTGTATGAACCAGCAACTGGCTTGGTCGGCGCGCCTTGGCCGGTCAAGTCGCCCGTGCTGAATTCATTATCGGTATCCAGCTGCAGCGTTTCCTTGCGGTATTCTGCACCAACGGCAATATCGATACCATCAGAGGCGCCGGGAAACTTCAGGCCATATTCACCCAGCTGACCGGTGAAGGTAAGGCTGGCAACCTGCTCGGTCGTTTCGCCATGCTGGAAACCAGTGGCGCTAAGATAGTTGACCGAAGCAGCCGACGGCGTGCCGCCGAACACGTTGTAGGGAACGCAATTGGCGTCAGCCCCAGTGGCTTTGGCGCGGCAGGTGGGAACGCCGCCAACGCTGATCACATCAAGCGCATTGGTCAGACGGGCAACCGAGAACTCGTTCTTGTAAATCTGCGAGTAGCTCGTTTTGCCGTACTGATAATAGGCATCATAGGACCAAGCCTTGCCCAGTTCACCGCGCGAACCCAAGACACCGCGATAAGAGGTGTGGGTCAGATCGCTGATACGCGGGCCGCCTTCGACATTACGACGCAGCAACTGGAAATAGGCCTTGTTATAGGTCGCACCTGTTACGGGATCGGTATAGGCAACCGGCGCACCGGGGGTGCCGACGATCGCATTATACATGCCATAAGACAGCGGGAAGCTGCCCAGTGTGCCATAGATCAGGTTGTTGGTAGCGCAGATGCTTGCGCGCTGGCTGGCTGACATCAGCGGGTTATCGCAGTTGATGGTCAGCGTGTTGCCAAAGTCACCCGATGGGGCGATCTGAGCCAGAGTG
The DNA here is from genome assembly GCA_041183725.1 of Pseudomonadota bacterium. GTDB lineage: Bacteria > Pseudomonadota > Alphaproteobacteria > Sphingomonadales > Sphingomonadaceae > Novosphingobium. Next base: position 17,659 of record JBEGLE010000019.1, read on the forward strand.
TGATCATCCATGAACATGAATTCCATGTAGGGATGAACGGCTTCGTTGATTTCATAATCCGCGAAGGCACCAGCCGTATAACGCGCATCAGGACGCTGGAAATAGTTGAGCGGCGCAAAGTTGTAACGCTGCACCGAACCACGGGTGAAGGTGCCGGGTCCAAGCAGACCGACTGACGACGACGAGGTCGATGACGGATAATAGACCACCGTGCCGAACTGGTTGGTCAACGAACCGCCGCACTGCAGGGCCGTGGCAGCGCCAGTGGCTGTCGGATTACCCGTATTCTGAATGGTGCAAGAGCTGTAGTCACGACGGCTCTGCAGAACCGGGTTGGCATGGCGATAGCCAAGATAACCCATGAAGTGGCCCTTGCCGTCCTCGAAATTCGCACCGAAGGCAGCGGTCAGATCATATTGTGCGCCGTCGGTCACGCTACCCTTGGGGTAAGTGAAGCCAGAGAAGCCAGCATTGGCGCGGGCATTCAGCAGAGGCGGCGTTACAGTGTTCTTGTTGTTGTGCTGATAGAAGCCGTTGTTCGCTTCGATCTTGAACCCGGTGAATTCGGTGTCCATCACGAAGTTAACAACGCCAGCAACCGCGTCAGCACCGTAGGTTGCCGAAGCGCCGCCGGTCAGCACGTCAACGCGCTTAACCAGTGCGCTGGGGATGAAGTTAAGGTCAGCGGCTGAAGAGTTCGGATCGCCCGGCATCAGGCGACGGCCATTGATCAGCACCAGCGTGCGCGAGGCGCCAAGACCACGAAGGTCAACCGTTGCCGTACCGCTGGCACCATTGGCCAGGTTCGAGTTCTGGCCGGAAACCACTTGTGGCAGTGAGTTCAGCAGATCTTCCGTGCGCTGAACGCCCGAGAGCTTAAATTCGGCATTCGACAGTGACGTGATCGGTGCAATCGAGGTCTGGTTCGGCGCGACGATGCGCGTGCCGGTAACCACAATCACCGGTTCGCTTGAAGCTGCATCACCATCGGCTTCCGCAAAAGCTGGGGTGCTAAGCATAGCAAGGCCAAGCACCATCGGTGCTGCGCTTGCTTTCAATGCCATAAAGCTGGTTTTTTTCACTGGTACAGTCCCTTTTTCACGATGGGCCGATCAAATTTCGACCCCCCCTGTGCACACGCGACCTATAAA
>JBEGLE010000020.1:0-5785 GCA_041183725.1 Pseudomonadota bacterium
CACCAGCAGATGGGGCGGGGCTGGCTGACGGAGCGGGCGCAGGAGGCGGCGGGCTCAGCGCGGCCAGTTTTGCCTCAAGCTGCGCGATACGGTTGCCATTTTCTTCACCCTGCGCGGTCAGGCGGGTCAAGTGCGCCTCAAGCGAATCCACCCGGCCAAGCAGATCAGTGAGCGGGGTTGTGGCAGGCGGGCCGCTTGGTGCGGCAACCGGAGCGGCGGCCTTATCGATTTCGGGGGCAAAATACTTACCGCTGCCACCAGGAAAGACTTGGCGCTGCAAAGCTTTGACTTCGGCTTCCAGTTTTTTCACCCGCGCTTCGGCTTCCATCGAAGCCGAAGGCACCTGCTGCGCCAGTACTGGCGCTGCGCCGCTGATCAGGGCGATTGCCAGCAAGCCGATAAGCGAGCGATATTTGCGTGTTTTCATCGTCATGATCTTCAATGCGTCCTTGGCAAGATCCCTCGATCAAGCCCGCGATCATAGTGCCACCCACCCCAGTCTGTCGAGACAGGCTTAACGGGAAACGGTGGAAGCCGCAGGACTGCCCGGACCATGCTGCTTGGGCTGGGGCACATAGGTGAAGGTGGGATCGGGTCCATCGCTTGGCACGGCTGATGCCGCAGCATCACTGGGCACGGCCACGGCTTCTGGCATGGCAGTGGGCGTGGCCTCGGGAGAAAGCGCGGGCAGTGTCGCCGCTGGAGCATAATAGGATTGCCAGAAGAACAGGCCCATTATGACAACCAGCAGCGCCGCAAAAGCCAGCGACCAAGCAAACCGCGCACTGGGCACCCGCGCCGGATCGCCGGGTTCAAGCGCGGCGGCCAGCAAAGGCTCCAATTGCGTAGAGAGACCCATCTCGCGCCGCACGGCTTCAACAATGTCGTGTTCATCAAGCGAAACTGCGCGCGCAAAGGCACGGGTAAAGCCAAAGGCATGGGTGCGCGATGGCAAAGCGGCAAAGTCGCCTTCTTCAATTCTGACGATCAATCGCTCGGAAATACGGGTAACCGCCGCGACATCCGCACGCGACAGGCCAGCCTGCTCACGCGCCAGCCTAAGGCGTGAGCCGGCATCGGCAAGCGGCAATTGCGGCTGTTCGTCCACGGCTTCGGTCATCTTCTCCCCCAGAACCTCTAGTTATTATACAAATAAACACTTGAGTCATTAGGGTATTATTTTGCTGGTCGCGTCAGTTACTTAGCGCACAAACCAAGCATTTACTGCGGATTTACAGCACATAGTTATGACTCTTTAATGGCAGAATAAGACTGAAGGCGTATTCACAGCCCGCCAAGCGATCAGTCGCATTCAATCCCGCGTGCTGCCGCCCAAGCCACAAGCTCTGCGCGCAAATCCACAGGGGGGTGAGCCAACCAATCATCCATTGCCGCAGTGATCTCTGTCAGATCAATTTTCGCCACCAATTCCTTTACCGGGCCAATAGAGGCCGGGGTAATTGATAGCCGCCTTACCCCCACGCCCAGCAGTGCCAAGGCTTCCAATCGCCGTCCGCCCATTTCGCCGCAGACAGCCACATCAACATTGTGGCCCTCTACCCCCTTCAGCACGCGGCGGATAAAGCGCAGGATGGCTGGGCTGACCCAATCATACCGTTCGGCCAGCTTGGGGTTTGATCGATCTGCGGCGAACAGAAACTGGGTGAGATCGTTGGTGCCTATCGAGAGGAAAGACAGCTTCGGCGCCAGCACGTCCAGCACTTCGGCCAAGGCTGGGACTTCGAGCATGGCGCCATAGCGGATCGCTTCGGGCAACATCTTCTTTTGTGATTTCAGCCAAAGCAATTGTTTATCAAACACGGCTTTGGCGGCATCGAATTCCCATGGTTCGGAAACCATGGGGAACATGACATGCAACGCCCGCCCGCCTGCAGCCTCTAGCAAGGCGCGGGCTTGGGCTTTCAGCAAACCTTCGCGTTCCAGGGCCACCCGCAAAGCACGCCAGCCCATGGCAGGGTTTTCTTCCTGTCCGCTGTGATCATGCCGCAGATAGGGCAAAGCCTTATCCCCTCCGATATCAACCGTGCGGAATACCACCGGCTTGTCTCCGGCCGAATCGAGCACCTCGCGGTAAAGCCGCATTTGCCGCTCGCGCGAGGGCATGGTCGCCGAGACCAAGAACTGAAATTCGGTGCGGAACAGGCCGATACCATCCGCGCCGGTCAGCCCCAGCATCGGCATATCATCGCGCAGACCGGCGTTCATCATCACCGTGATGCGCGTGCCGTCCTTGGTGCGCGGCTCAACATCACGTAGCGCGGCATAGGCGGCCTGACGCTCACGGTTCTTGGCAAAGCGGGTATCAAAGGCATCGAGAACGGCCTGCACCGGGCGGACAATCGCCATACCGCGATCGCAGTCCAAAAGCAGGGGATCGCCTTCGCGCACCATGCCGCGCAGGCCTTGCACCCGGCCCAGCACCGGCACGCCCATGGCCCGCGCCACGATCACCACGTGCGCAGTCAGCGAACCTTCTTCCAAGATCACGCCCTTCAACCGGCGCCGATCATATTCCAGCAGCTCGGCAGGCCCCAGATTGCGGGCGATCAGGATCGCATCTTGGCGCAGGCCCTTCGATGCCGCCGTGCCCAATTGGCCTGAAACGATCCGCAGCAGGCGGTTTGCCAGATCTTCCAGATCGTGCATGCGATCGGCCAGCAGGGCATCATCAATTTTGCGCATGCGCATGCGGGTGTGTTGCTGCACACGTTCAATCGCCGCTTCGGCGGTGAGGCCAGAATCAATCGCCTCGTTAATCCGGCGGCTCCAGCCTTCATCATAGGCGAACATTTTATAGGTCTGGAGCACTTCTTCATGCTCCCCACCCACACCAAATTCGGCTTGGCTGGCCATGCGGTCGATCTGTTCGCGCATCTTATCAAAGGCAAGATAGACACGCTGACGCTCTGCCTCGGTATCTTCGGCCACGGTGTGTTCAATGGTCACGCGCGGCTGGTGGTAAACGGCAATGCCGCTGGCCAGCCCCTTCACCAAGGTTAGCCCGGGCAATTGGGCTGGGCCGGTTTGCGCCAGGCCAAGGCCCCTGGCATCTTCCTCGTCAATCAGACCGGCGTTGGCGATGAGTTCTGACAGCACCATAGCCACGGTCTGTAGCGCTTCGATTTCGACATCTTCATAGCGGCGCGGATCAACGTGCTGCACGCAGAGCACCCCAACGGCACGTTCACGCCGCACAATCGGCACCCCGGCAAAGGAGTGGAATTTGTCTTCACCCGTTTCAGGGCGATAGGAAAAGTCTGGGTGGGCGGTCGCCTCAGCCAAGTTAAGTGTTTCGACATTGCCCGCAATCGTGCCGACCAGCCCTTCGCCAATCGCCATGCGGGTGACGTGAACCGCCTCTTGCGACAGGCCGCGCGTGGCAAACAATTCCAGCATGCCTTCGCGCAGCAGATAGACCGAACAGACCTCGCTATCGAGGCCGGTGCCGATCACTTCGGCCACAGTATTCAGTTTGGCTTGGGCCGTGGTGCGCGACGCCATGGCCTTGTGCAGACCAGTAAGAATCGTTCGGGCAGCGGCGACAGCATTGAGCATGGCCCTATGCTATACCAAGCTGGCGCGTTTGGGAACGAAAAGGGTTGCTGATGCAGACCTATTCAGCAAAGCCGCTATGAGACCGCAACCGGAGGGCCGCATAAGCTCCTCCGGCTATCTGATACCGACACTCTGGGCTTAGAAGTGGCTGAGCTCTTCCTTGATCTTGAGCTTTCGCTTCTTCAGATCGTGAATATGGCTGAAATCAGGTGCGGGGCGGTTCATTTCTTGTTGGATTTGGCGTTCAAGGCCATCGTGCTTGATTTGCAAGGCACTGATATGAGGCTGTTCCATAGGCATAGTCCTTGGCTTGCTTCACCCCGGTTCTCCCGGGTTAGCCGCAAAACATCGCCTAACGCCGACTCGCGTTGGCTTTGCCCAGCGGTCTGATTGTCAGCAAAGCATATTCAGCCTATCTTGCGAAGCGGCTAAGCGTTCGATCCGGATGAATCCGGAAAATAGCCCGCCATATCCTATGGCGAAAATTAAGGGACAGGTCAGGCGTGAACGAAGATGAAATGCGCAAACGGTTGGAAGTGCTCAAGATTGAGCACCGCGATCTGGATGCGGCTATCGACGCGCTGACCGGGGCTGGCAGCAATGATCAGCTTCAGATCGCCAGACTGAAAAAGCGCAAGCTGAAGCTGAAAGATCAGATCGCGATAATCGCGGACTATTTGATCCCTGATATTATCGCTTAGACCACCTTGCCAGGGCTCTACGCCAAGCATCAAGTCGGGCAGCGCGGGTGGCCGCCGGCATAGCTGGATGAAAATGCGTGCTCGGCCCGCGCATGGCAGCGGCGGCTTCGCTCAGCGATGCATAAAGCCCTGCCCCCACACCGGCCAGCATGGCGGCACCCAGCGCGGTGGTTTCCACCATGGCTGGACGTTCCACCGCCAGATTAAGAATATCGGCCAGATCCTGCGCCATCCAATCGTTCCGGCTCATGCCGCCATCAATCTTCAAGCTTTGCCAGCCCGCACCATCAGCGGCAAAAGCGGCGGCGAGATCATGTGTCTGCGTGGCCATTGCCTCCAATGCGGCGCGGACCAGATGGGCGCGGGTGGCCGCAAAGCTGAGGCCGGTTAAAATCCCGCGTGCCTCCGGCCGCCAATGCGGGGCGCCAAGGCCCGATAGTGCCGGCACCAAGACCACGCCGGCGCTATCTGGCACCGAACGGGCCAAGCCTTCGCACTCTGCGCTGCTGGCAATCAGCCCCAATGAATCGCGCAGCCAATGAATCAAGCTTCCGGCGACGAACACCGATCCTTCCAAGGCATAGCTGCGCTTGCCGCCAATCTGGCACAGCACGGTACCCAGCAGACGGTGCGCCGATCGCGGAACAATCGCCCCCATATTGGCCAAAACAAAGGCCCCAGTGCCGAAGGTTGCCTTGGTGTCGCCGGGGGCAAGGCAGCCCTGGCCGATGGTTGCCGCCTGCTGATCACCCGCCATACCTGTCAGCGGGATCGCGGCCCCCAGCCATTCGGGCAGACTGGTGCCAAACGGGCCAGCGCAATCCGTCACTTCGCCCAACGCGTCGAGCGGTACGCCAAACAGATCGCACAGACCCGGGTCCCACTGCGCACCTTGCAATGCCAGCAACAAAGTGCGGCTGGCATTGCTGGCATCGCTGATGTGCAGGCCGCCAGTCAACTTAAAGGCCAGCCACGATTCCACCGTGCCCAATGCCAAGCGCCCGCTTTGCGCAGCCGCCTTTACGGCGGGATCATTATCAATCAGCCAGCGGGCCTTGGTGGCAGAGAAATAGGGGTCAAGCAGCAGGCCGGTCTGCGCCTGAACGGCGGGCTCATGCCCTTGCTGTTTCAGAACCGAACAGGCCTGCGCCGTGCGGCGGTCCTGCCACACCAGCGCCCGCGCCAAGGGCGCGCCGCTTTGCCGATCCCAAGCGATGATCGTTTCGCGCTGGTTAGCAATGCCTATCGCCGTGATCCGCCCCGGCCCGCCCACATCTGCCACCACTTGGCGTGCAGCAGCCAGGGTTTTGTCCCAGATCTCCGCCGCATCGTGTTCAACCAATCCGGGGGCGGGATAGTGCTGGTTCAGCGCGTGCTGCGCCATGTGCCGCACTTCGCCCCGACGGGTGAACAGCATAGCGCGCACCGATGTGGTTCCTGCATCCAGCACCAGAATCAGGGGGTCGTCTCGCATGGCTCTCTCCTCCGCTTCATCCTAACCGCTCGAC